>NZ_JBEZGA010000002.1:0-124493 GCF_040649715.1 Micromonospora sp. NPDC048887
CCGGTCACATTCCGAACCCGGAAGCTAAGCCCTCCAGCGCCGATGGTACTGCACTCGGGAGGGTGTGGGAGAGTAGGACACCGCCGGACAATCTTTCAATTCAGGGCCACCCCGCACGGGGTGGCCCTGAATTGCGTTGAGTCCCGGAAAGCCGGCCGGAGCCAGCCCTCGGATGAGCGGGGTCAGCGGCTCTGGACGGACTCGCGGATGTCGCGGAACAGCGCTGCCGCGTCGTCGATCCGGCGGCCCGGGAACATCCCCATTACGACGCTGCCGTGGTCGGCCCAGCCGCACACCGCGAAGTCGCCACCGTCGCCGGTGGTCGTACCGCACTTCATCACGCCGCCCAGGCGGCCGGCGTCCACCTCGCGCAACCCGGCCACCCGGCCGGTCTCGTCCGCCATCAGCCCGAACAGGGTGTCCAGGTCGCGTTCGGGCTGCCACAGCAGCGTGGTGCCGCCGAACAGGAGCACCGAGCGCTTGACGTCTCCCCGGTCGGAGTAGACAGCCCCGAAGCTGCGGTCCAGCTCGATGTCGGCGGCCAGCCCGTCGCGCAGGTACTCAGCGGTGCTGCGGGCCCGCTCACTGTCGTCCCGCACCAGCCCGGCCACCTCGGCGGGCTGGCCGAGGGTCGTGTCCTTCTGCTGGAGCACGCGCCAGCCGCCCACTCCGAAGGCGCCGGCACCGGCCAGGCCGGCCGCGACCAGGGCGGCAAGGACGATCTTCCGGCGCCGCGAGAACGGACGGCGTTCGGACTCCTGCGCGGGGTCGCGGCGGCTCAGCTCGATCGGCTCTTCGGTCAGCTCGAACGGATCGGAACCCCCGTCGACCGCGCGCTCCGTGAGATGCGCATCGGACATGACCGCCACCGTACGCGAATCACAGGTGGTGCACGTCGGGTCCCCGAAAGCGCTCCGTAGACTTTCAGGGTGACCGAGAGACTGGATGCCCGACGCCCCGACGCCCCGACCCTCGCCGGCCAGTACCAGCCCGGCGAGGTAGAGCAGCGACGGTACGAGCAGTGGGTAGCCGGCGGCCACTTCCGGGCGTCGGCGGACAGCGAGAAGCCGCCGTTCACCATCGTCATCCCGCCGCCGAACGTCACCGGGTCGCTGCACATGGGGCACGCGTTCGAGCACACCCTCATGGACGCGCTCACCCGGCGCAAGAAGATGCAGGGGCACGAGGCGCTCTGGCTGCCGGGCATGGACCACGCCGGTATCGCCACCCAGAACCTGGTCGAGCGGCAGCTCGCCGGGGAAGGGCTGTCCCGCCACGACCTCGGACGGGAGAAGTTCGTCGAGCGGGTCTGGCAGTGGAAGGCCGAGTCCGGCGGCGCGATCCTCGGCCAGATGCGCCGGCTCGGCGACGCGGTCGACTGGGACCGTGAGCGCTTCACCATGGACGAGGGCCTGTCCCGGGCCGTGCAGACCATGTTCAAGAAGCTCTTCGACGACGGGCTCATCTACCGGGCCAACCGGATCATCAACTGGTGCCCGCGTTGCCTCACCGCGCTGTCCGACATCGAGGTGGAGCACACCGACGACGAGGGCGAGCTGGTGTCGATCCGCTACGGCGACGAGGTCGTGGTGGCGACCACCCGCGCGGAGACGATGCTCGGCGACACGGCGGTGGCGGTGCACCCCGACGACGAGCGCTACCGGCACCTGATCGGCACCGAGGTGGAGCTTCCGCTCACCGACCGGCGCATCCCGATCGTCGCCGACGAGCACGTCGACCCGAGCTTCGGCACCGGCATGGTCAAGGTGACCCCGGCGCACGACCCGAACGACTTCGAGATCGGCCAGCGGCACGACCTGCCCTCGCTGACGATCATGGACGAGCGCGGCGTCATCACCGCGCCCGGCCCGTTCCAGGGCCTGGACCGGTACGAGGCCCGGCCGGCGATCGTCGCGGCGCTGCGCGAGCAGGGCCGGATCGTGGCCGAGAAGCGGCCGTACCTGCACGCGGTGGGGCACTGCTCGCGGTGCAAGACGACTGTCGAGCCGCGCCTGTCGTTGCAGTGGTTCGTCAACACCGCGCCGCTGGCGAAGGCGGCCGGTGACGCGGTGCGCGACGGCCGGGTGAAGATCGAGCCGGCCGAGCTGGCCAAGCGCTACTTCGCCTGGGTCGACAACATGCATGACTGGTGCATTTCCCGCCAGCTGTGGTGGGGCCACCGCATCCCCGTCTGGTACGGCCCGGACGGCGAGATCGTCTGCGTCGGCCCGGACGAGGAGCCGCCGACCGGCGAGGGCTGGCGGCAGGACGAGGACGTCCTGGACACCTGGTTCTCCAGCGGCCTGTGGCCGTTCTCCACGCTCGGCTGGCCCGAGCGCACCCCCGACCTGGCGAAGTTCTACCCGACCAGCGTGCTCGTCACCGGCTACGACATCCTGTTCTTCTGGGTCGCCCGGATGATGATGTTCGGCCTGTACGCGATGGACGGCGTGCAGCCGTTCGACGTGGTGGCGCTGCACGGCATGGTCCGCGACGAGCACGGCAAGAAGATGTCGAAGTCGTTCGGCAACGTGGTGGACCCGCTGGACTGGATCGACCGCTTCGGCGCCGACGCGACCCGGTTCACGCTGGCCCGGGGCGCGAACCCCGGTCAGGACGTGCCGGTCAGCGAGGAGTGGTGCCAGGGCTCCCGCAACTTCTGCAACAAGCTCTGGAACGCCACCCGCTTCGCGCTCCTGAACGGCGCGCACACCGACGGCCCGCTGCCGGACGCCGCAGGCCTATCCACCGTCGACAGGTGGATCCTGTCCCGGCTGGCGCACGTCACGGCCGAGGTGGACGAGCAGTTCGAGGCGTACGAGTTCGCCAAGGTCTGTGACCTGCTCTACCACTTCGCCTGGGACGACGTCTGCGACTGGTACGTGGAGCTGAGCAAGCCGGTGCTCGCCGAGGGTGGGCCGGCTGCCGACACCACCCGCCGGGTGCTCGGACACGTGCTGGACCAGCTCCTGCGGCTGCTGCACCCGGTCATCCCGTTCGTCACCGACGAGCTGTGGTCCGCGCTCAGCGGCGGCGAGACCGTGCTGACGGCGTCCTGGCCGGTCGCCGACCGTACCCTGATCGACGACGCCGCGGAGGGCGAGGTCGCCACGCTTCAGCGGGTGGTGACCGAGGTCCGGCGGTTCCGCTCCGACCAGGGGCTGCGGCCGACCCAGCGGGTCGCGGCGCGGCTCGACGGCCTGGCCGGCGCGGGCATCGCGGCGCACGAGCCGCTGGTGCGCTCGCTGGCCCGGCTCGACGCGCCCGGCGACGGCTTCCAGGCCAGCGCCACGCTCGCCATGCCCGGTGCGGTGAGCGTCGCGCTCGACACCCGCGGCTCGATCGACGTGGCCGCCGAGCGCGCCCGGCTCACCAAGGACCGGGCGGCGGCCGAGAAGGAGGCCACCCAGGCGCGGGCGAAGCTGGACAATCCGGCGTTCGTCGGCAAGGCGCCCGAACCGGTGGTGGCGAAGATCCGCGAACGGCTGGCGGTGGCCGAGGCGGACCTGGTCCGGATCGACGCCGCCCTGGAGGCGCTGCCCTCGTGAGCGCGAGGAGAGAGCCGGGGGCGCGAGCCCCGCAGTCGCGAACGGAAAGTGGTGCCGCATGAGCGACCGCACCGAGTTCGCCGAGGTGGAGGCCGCGCTCAACGCGCGCGGCTTCACCCGGATGCACTTCGAGCTGGAGAAGATCGAGACCCTGCTCGACCTGCTGGGCAGCCCGCAGCGGGCGTACCCGTCGATCCACCTGACCGGAACCAACGGCAAGACCTCGACGGCCCGGATGATCGACTCGCTGCTGCGGGCGTTCGGGCTGCACACCGGCCGCTACACGAGCCCGCACCTGGAGACCGTCCGGGAGCGGATCAGCCTGGACGGCGAATCGGTGAGCGAGGAGCGGTTCGTGTCCACGTACCGCGAGATCGCGCCGCTGGCCGAGCTGGTCGACCAGCGGTTCGCCGAGCCGCTGACCTACTTCGACATGACCACGGCGCTGGCGTTCGCCACGTTCGCCGACGCTCCGGTCGACGTGGCGGTGGTGGAGGTCGGGCTCGGCGGCGCGGAGGACGCGACGAACGTCATCCAGGCCGGCGTCGCCGTGATCACCCCGATCGGGCTGGACCACACCGAGTGGCTCGGCGACACGATCGAGGACATCGCGCTGCACAAGGCGGGCATCATCCACCCCGGCGCCACAGTCATCGCGGCGGCGCAGGAGGAGGATGCGGCCCGGCCGATCCTGGAACGCTGCGCCGAGGTGAACGCCACCGTCGCGCGGGAGGGCGCCGAGTTCGGCGTGCTGCGCCGCGCGGTGGCCGTCGGCGGCCAGGTGCTGACCATCCAGGGCCTGGGCGGGGTGTACGAGGAGATCTTCATCCCGCTGCACGGCGCGCACCAGGCGCAGAACGCGGCGGTGGCGCTCGCCGCCGTGGAGGCGTTCCTGGGCGCCGGGGCCCGGCGGCAGCTCGACATCGAGGCGGTCCGTGAGGGCTTCGCCGCCACCAGTTCGCCGGGCCGGCTGGAGCGGGTGCGTACCGCCCCGACGGTGCTGCTCGACGGCGCGCACAACCCGCACGGGATGGCTGCCACGGTCGCCGCCGTGCAGGAGGAGTTCGCGTTCAGCAAGCTCGTCGGCGTGCTGGCGGTGCTCGGCGACAAGGACGCGGCGAGCCTGCTGGAACTGCTCGAACCGGTGCTCGACTCGATCGTGGTGGCGGAGAACAGCTCGGCCCGGGCGATGCCGGTGGACGAGCTGGCCGCGCTGGCGCGGGAGATCTTCGGGCCGGAGCGGGTGCAGGCGACCCGGGAGATGCCCGACGCCATCGAGGCGGCCGTGGCGGAGGCCGAGGCGGACGTGCCGGGCGAACTGTCCGGGGTGGGCGTGCTGATCACCGGATCGGTGGTGACAGTGGCCGACGCCCGCCGGCTGCTCAAGCGATGACCGGCCCGCAGCAGCGCCCGGCCGGCGCTGAGCAGCCGACGGGTCCGGAGCAGGCGACGGGTCCGCAGCAGCCGGCTGGCGACGCGGCGGAGGACCGGGCGCCGGACGGCGGGCGGCGGTCCGGGCTACGGAACCCGGACAAGGCGGTACGCGGGCTGGGCGCCGGCACGATGTCGCTGGAGGCGCTGGTGCTGCTGCTGGCCATCCAGCCGATCCGGGTGGTCGGCGGTGACCTGAGCGGCGCGGCGATCGGCGCGATCGTGGCGCTGGCGGTCGCCTGCGTGGTGCTGGCCGGCATGATGCGCCGCCCGTGGGCGTGGCACGCCGGCACCGTGCTCCAGGGTCTGCTGCTGCTCTCCGGGCTGCTGCACTGGTCGCTGTTCGCGCTCGGGGTGATGTTCGCGCTGGTGTGGGCGTACGCGCTGCACGTGCGGCGGGTCATCCTCGGCTGAGGACGGCCGCCGGGTACGGCTCAGGCGTCGGCGAGCGTGCGCCACTGGGTCAGGGCCACGCCGTGGCCGTCGGGGTCGCGGAACGCCGCCGCCCACACCTCCAGCTTGGTGCCCCGGTTGACCACGCGCGGGGCGTACGTGAACCGGACGCCGGAGTCGCGCAGCCGCTCGTACGCCCCCTGGATGTCGTCCACCTCCAGGTTGACGTGCACCAGCCGGCGGCTGATCGGGGCGGCACCGGTCACCCGGCGCAGCACCAGCCGGGTCGGGCCGGAGGAGAGCACGGCGTTGCCCTCGCCCCGGTCCAGTTCGTCGAAGCCCAGTTCGCGGTAGAAGTCGAGGGACCGGTCCAGGTCGGCGACGAGCAGCGTGATGCCGACGCCACTGATCGGGCTGGCCAGATCGTCCGGCTCGGCCGAGCCGAAGATCGCCTCGTCCAGTTCCTCGGCGGTCGGCGGCACGTCGGAGCGCCGAGGAGAGTCCGAGGGATCGTCCAGCGGCACGTCGATCGGGTCGGGCAGGGTGTCAGCTGCCGGCGCGGGGTCGGCTACCGGTCCGGCGTCGGCTGCCGGTTCAGGGTCGACCGCCGGTCCGGGGTCGGCGAGCACCGTGTCGACACGCACCGTGTCGGCCGGCTCCTCGGCCGGTGCGCGGGGCGCGGGGGCACGGCGGGGGAGCGGGCCGGTGGTGGCGGCCCGTTCGACGAGCTGCCCCTCCAGCACCACCGGGCCGCCAGGGCTCTGGTGCAGCACCACCGGCTCGCGTTCCTCGGCCCGGGGCGGGACGTCGTCCAGGTACGGGTCCGGCGCGGGCGGGTAGTCGTCGCGGAAGTCGTCCTCCGGCGCGCGCCCGGCCCACGGCGGCGCCTCCTGCGCGATCAGCGGCTCGTCCAGCGGGTCCGGCTCGGGGGCGTACTCGGGCGGCATATCGGCGACGGCGGCGGCGCTCTCCGTGTGCGTGGGCACCTCGTCCCAGAGCACGCGTACGTGCCGCTGGTCGTCGAGCGCCACCCGGACCGGCAGCGCCTGGCCCAGCGAGGGCCACTTGGCGACCGGCACCCGAGGCTCGATGATCTTCTTGGAGCGGGGCGGCAGCCCCGGCGCGTCGATGACGAGTTGCAGCTCGCACCGGCCGAACGCGTACTGGGTGGGTGGCTCGGAGGCGCTGTGCACGTGCCCCAGGCCGATCACCCAGGTGCGACCGCCGCCGCGCACCGTGGCCAGGGCGATCGCCAGCACGAGCAGGGCGACGCCGAGGGCCACGATGGCCCAGCTCGTCATGCCGAGCCCGAACACCGTCACGAAGGTGGCGACGGTGCCCAGCACCACGCCGATCAGTTTGCGTACCGGCGCGATCGTGCGGTTCCCGCCATTCGCCACAGTGGACCTCCCAGGGGTTCCATGGTCAGGCTAGGCCGCCGCGGCGGGCCAGGGAAGACGCAGCCGCCGCGCCGGCGTCGGGACCGGGTCGCTACGCTGACCGTACCCAGCCGAACCCCGTTGAGCGCACAGGAGGCAACCAGCGTGTCCAGCAGCAGCCCGGACGAGCGGACGCTCGTACTGATCAAGCCCGACGCGGTGCGCCGGGGTCTGGTGGGCGAGATCCTGTCCCGCTTCGAGCGCAAGGGCCTGCGGATCGACGCGATGGTGAGCCGGACCATGGACGGCGACTTCGCCGACCAGCACTACGCCGAGCACGTCGACAAGCCGTTCTACCCGCCGCTGAAGACGTTCATGACCAGCGGACCGCTGGTGGCGCTCGTGCTCTCCGGCGACCAGGTGATCGAGGTGGTGCGCGCGATGATCGGCAGCACCGACGGCCGCAAGGCCGCCGCCGGCACCATCCGCGGCGACCTGTCGCTGTCGAACCGGGAGAACCTGGTGCACGCCTCCGACTCGGCGGACAGCGCCAAGCGCGAGATCGCGCTCTGGTTCCCCGAGCTGGCCTGACCGACCCGCCGACGGCCCCGGCCCCGCGTCTTCGCGGGACCGGGGCCGTCGTGTGTCCGCATTCAGACACAGGCCGCCGTCAGACCAGGGCCGCCCTCAGGCCAGGGCGGGCGGCTGGGTCTGGCAGGTCACCGCGATCCGGTTCCACACGTTGATGGTGGCGATCGCCATCACCAGGTCCGCCAGTTCCTTCTCCGACCACACCTTCGCCGCGGCGTCCCAGACCTCGTCCGGCACGCCGTGCTCGCCGAGCCGGGTCACCGCGTCGGTGAGGGCCAGCGCGGCCCGCTCCCGCTCGTCGAAGAACGGCGCCTCGCGCCACGCCGCCACAGCGAACAGCCGGCGGCTGTCCTCACCGGCCGCCAGCGCGTCCCGGCTGTGCATGTCGACGCAGAACGCGCAGCCGTTGCGCATCGACGCCCGCAGCTTCACCAGCTCCAGCACGGTGTGGTCCACGTTCGCCCGGACGTACTTCTCCAGGCCCAGCACGGCCTGGTACGCCTCCGGTGCCACCGCCACCATGTCCATCCGGCTCATCGCCGCCTCCTCGAGGTTGGGTACGCGGACAGGACGAGGTGGCGCGGGCGCGGTGTGACGGGACGGCGGTGTGACGGTGGTCATGATCGGGCGCTGGACAGCGGGCGTTGACATGCCGGTCACCTCGACCGGAGTTCCCGGCCCCCTGCGGCCGGTAGACCGGGCTGGCGACACTGCCGAGACCGGGAGAACCCATGACGCACTTCGATCGACGTACCCTGCTCCGCGCCGGCCTGGTCGCCGGTGCCGGAGTCGCCGGCGGCGCGCTGCTCGGCGCGCCCGGCGCGCGCGGGCGGCGGTCGGCGACTTCAGCCCGTTCTGGGAGTTCGTCTCCGGCCCCGCGCACGCCGGTGCGTTCGGCCCGAACGCGCTCGACGGCACGTTCGGCCCGAAGGCGGTCTTCGTGCACGCGCCGCCGCGCGCCAACACCTCCCCGGCCGAGGGCTTCCAGCACTTCGGCGAGGTGTCGATCGACGGCCCGTCGGCGGCCCTGACGGTGCACCTGCGGGACCGCTCCGGCGCCTCCCTCTGGACCACCACTCTCACGGCCCCGTCGCGCCGCTGACCCCCGGCCGACTCCGTTGATCATGAGGTTGGCGGCGATGTCGATCTCGGATGTCGCCGTCAACCTCATGATCGCCGGGGGAGAGGTGGGGCGGGCGATACTCGGCGGCGCGGCGGGTGGGAGGTCGAGTACGCTTCAACCCACAGGCGACGACCCGGCCATCACCGGTGAGCCTCCGGAAGAACGGCCGGGTCACCGGCTCAGTAGAACCGGACGGGACGGCCCGTCACAGCCGGCCAACGAGCGGGCGGTCGCACCTCGGCCGCCAAGCGGGGTGGTACCGCGGGCCACGCCCGGTACGCCGTTCACGGCGTACCGGATTCGGCTCGTCCTCGCAGACCACAGACGAGTGAGCTGCTGAGGGAGAGCGACAGGCGATGGCCTATCCGTTGCACGACCCGACCGGCGCCGGTGTCCCGGCAAGCCCGGACCTGCCCGCGGTCGAGCGCCGGGTGCTGGAGCACTGGACGGCCGACAAGACCTTCGAGGCGTCGGTGGAGGCCCGCGACGCCGGCCGCGACGGCGAGAACGAGTACGTCTTCTACGACGGCCCGCCGTTCGCCAACGGCCTGCCGCACTACGGGCACCTGTTCACCGGCTACGTCAAGGACGTGGTGCCGCGCTACCAGACCATGCGCGGGCGGCGCGTCGAGCGCCGGTTCGGCTGGGACTGCCACGGCCTGCCCGCCGAGGTGGTGGCCGAGAAGCAGCTCGGCATCACCACCAAGGCGGAGATCCTGGACCTCGGCGTGGCCCGGTTCAACGACGCCTGCCGCACCTCGGTGCTGGAGTTCACCCACGACTGGGAGCGGTACGTCACCCGGCAGGCCCGCTGGGTCGACTTCGCCAACGACTACAAGACGCTCGACCTGGACTACATGGAAAGCGTCATGTGGGCCTTCAAGACCCTGCACGACAAGGGGCTGGTCTACGAGGGCTTCCGGGTGCTCGCGTACTGCTGGCGGTGCGAGACGCCGCTGTCGAACACCGAGACCCGGATGGACGACGTCTACCGGGACCGGCACGACCCGACGCTCACCGTCTGGTTCGAGCTGACCGCCGACGAGAACGCGCCGGAGCCGCTGCGCGGGCCGGTCAAGCTGGGCGTCTGGACGACCACGCCGTGGACCCTGCCGTCGAACCTGGCGCTCGCCGTCGGCCCCGACATCGAGTACGCGCTGCTGGAACGCGACGGCGAGCGCTACGTCGTCGGTGCCGCGCGCCTCGGCGCGTACGCCAAGGAACTCGAGGGGTACGAGCAGGTCGGCACCGTGTACGGCCGCGACCTGGTCGGACGCCGCTACACGCCGCTGTACGACTTCCTCGTCGAGCCGGCCGGCCCGAACGCCTACCAGGTGCTCGGCGCGGACTTCGTCACCACCGAGGACGGCACCGGGATCGTCCACCTGGCCCCCGCCTTCGGCGAGGACGACCAGAACACCTGCAACGCCGCCGGCATCCCCACCGTCGTGACGGTGGATGACCACACGCGGTTCACCGCGCTGGTGCCGCCGTACCAGGGCGAGCAGGTCTTCGACGTGAACAAGCCGGTGATCCGGGAGCTGAAGGAGCGGGGGGTGGTGCTGCGGCAGGACACGTACACCCACTCCTACCCGCACTGCTGGCGCTGCGACACCCCGCTGGTCTACAAGGCGGTGTCGTCGTGGTTCGTCGCGGTGACGACGTTCAAGGACCGGATGGTCGAGCTGAACCAGCAGATCAACTGGACCCCCGGCCACATCAAGGACGGCTCGTTCGGCAAGTGGCTCGCGAACGCCCGGGACTGGTCGATCAGCCGGAACCGGTTCTGGGGCTCGCCGATCCCGGTGTGGCGCTCCGACGACCCGAACTACCCGCGCGTCGACGTGTACGGCTCGCTCGCCGACATCGAGCGTGACTTCGGCGTACGCCTGACCGACCTGCACCGGCCGGCGGTGGACGACCTGGTCCGCCCCAACCCGGACGACCCGACGGGCAAGTCGATGATGCGCCGGGTGCCGGAGGTGCTTGACTGCTGGTTCGAGTCCGGCTCGATGCCGTTCGCCCAGGTGCACTACCCGTTCGAGAACCGCGAGTGGTTCGAGCACCACTACCCGGGCGACTTCATCGTCGAGTACATCGGGCAGACCCGCGGCTGGTTCTACACCATGCACGTGCTGGCCACCGCGCTGTTCGACAGGCCGGCGTTCCGCAACTGCCTGAGCCACGGCATCCTGCTCGGCTCGGACGGGCGCAAGATGTCCAAGAGCCTGCGCAACTACCCGGACGTCTACCACGTCTTCGACGCCTACGGGTCGGACGCGATGCGGTGGATGCTGATGTCCTCGCCGGTGCTGCGCGGCGGCGACATGGCGGTCACCGAGGCGGGCATCCGGGACGCGGTGCGCCAGGTGCTGCTGCCGCTGTGGAACGTCTGGTACTTCTTCTCGCTCTACGCCAACGCCGACGGCCACACCGCGCGTCGTCGTACCGACTCGGCGAACGTGCTCGACCGGTACGTGCTGGCGAAGACGAACGAGCTGGTCGCGACCGTCGGCGCGCAGATGGACGCGTACGACATCTCCGGCGCCTGCGCCACCGTGCGGTCCTACCTGGACGCGCTCACCAACTGGTACGTGCGCCGGTCCCGGGACCGGTTCTGGGCCGGCGACGCGGACGCGTTCGACACGCTGTGGACCGTGCTGGAGACGCTGTGCCGGGTGGTGGCGCCGCTGGCGCCGCTGACCGCCGAGGAGATCTGGCGGGGGCTGACCGGCGAGCGGTCGGTGCACCTGACCGACTGGCCGCAGGCGGCGCAGTTCCCGGCCGACCACGAACTGGTCTCCGCGATGGACAACGTCCGGGCGGTCGCCTCGGCGGCGCTGTCCCTGCGCAAGGCAAAGGGCCTGCGGGTGCGGCTGCCGCTGGCGAAGCTCACCGTGGCGTCGCCGGTCGCCGACCAGCTGCGGCCCTTCGCCGACCTGGTCGCCGACGAGGTGAACGTCAAGGAGGTCGTGCTCACCGACGAGGTGTCCGCGTACTGCCAGCAGGTGCTCACCGTGGTGCCGCGGGCGCTCGGCCCGCGTGTCGGCAAGGCCGTCCAGCAGGTGATCAAGGCGGTCAAGGCGGGGGAGTGGGAGCTGCGCGACGGTGCCCCGGTCGCCGCCGGGGTCACGCTCGCCGAGGGCGAGTACGAGCTGCGCCTGGTCGCCGCCGACGCCGAGCACTCCGCGCCGCTACCAGGCGGTGAGGGAGTGGTCGTGCTGGACACCGAGGTCACGCCGGAACTCGCCGCCGAAGGGCTGGCCCGGGACGTGGTCCGCGTCGTGCAGCAGGCCCGCCGCGACGCCGACCTGGACGTCTCGGACCGGATCACGGTGGCCGTCTCCGCCTCGGAGGAGGTACGCGCGGCGGTCGCCGCGTACACCGATTTCGTGGCCCGGGAGGTGCTGGCCGACAGCGTCGACTTCGCCGAGGGCCTCGACGGCTTCGCCGGTGAGGCGGGCGAGGGCGAGCGCGTGACGGTGACGGTCCGCAAGGTGTGAGCGGACCGGGCCCTCCTGCACCCCCTCGGGTGGAGGAGGGCCCGGCCCCAGCGAGTGGACTGCGGGCCACCCGCTCGGTGGCGGACGGCCGCGTCGGCTACCGTGACAGCGCCTGTTTCACGTACGACCGCCGGAGGACCCGTGCCCCTGCTCTACACCATCGGCAAGCTCACCGTGGCACCCGCGCTCCGGTTGGCCTTCCGTCCGCACGTGGAGGGTTTGGAGCACATCCCGGCGACCGGCGGCGCGATCTTCGCCAGCAACCACCTCTCCGTCGCCGACGAACTGCTCCTCGGCACCGTGGTGCCCCGCCACCTGGCGTTCTGGGCCAAGTCGGAGTACTTCAACGGCACCGGGCTCAAGGGCGGCTTCTCCAAGTTCGTGCTCACCGGGCTGGGCGCGATCCCGGTCGAGCGGGCCGGTGGGCGGGCCGCGCTCACCGCGTTCGACGCGGCGATCCCGGTGCTCAAGGCCGGTGACCTGGTCGCCGTCTACCCGGAGGGCACCCGCTCCCCGGACGGGCGGCTCTACCGCGGGCGTACCGGCACCGTCCGGCTGGCGATCGCCGCGGGCGTGCCGGTCATCCCGGTCGGCGTGACCGGCACCGACAAGGCCCAGCCGATCGGTACGCGGATCCCGCGTCCGGGCCGCGCCAAGATCACCATGAAGTTCGGCAAGCCGCTGGACTTCACCGGCCGCTCCGACGACCGCACGTCGCTGCGCGTGATGACCGACGAGATGATGGCCGAGATCCAGAAGCTCAGCGGCCAGGTGTACGTCCCGCGGTACGCGCCGAAGCGCGCCGACCAGGCCACGGGCGACCAGGCCGGCGGCGAGCAGACCGCCTGAGCGGTCAGGACTTCGGCACCACCACGCGCTGGCGCAGGTCGTTCAGCAGCCGCCCGCTGTCGTCCACCGACAGCCGGGTGAACACCCCGGTGGTGAGGCTGCCGTGGTCGGCCGAGACGCAGACCACCACCGAGTCGCCGTCCGCCCGGCCGACCGCGCAGCGCTCGTGGCGTCCCCGCACGCCGGTGTCCACCACCACCGACTCCTGCAGGGCGTAGTCCCCGGCGAGGCGGTCGAGTTCCGACTTGGCGTCCGACTCCGGACTGAACCGCAGGCCGGTGCTGCCGAACAACGTCACCCGCTTGCCGTCGCTGGTGGTGTAGATGCCGGCGAACGTGTCCTCGGCGAGCAGGTTCGACTCGCGTACCCGGGCTTTCAGCTCCTCGGCGACGGCCCGGCTGCTCTCGTCCTGGCGTAGCTGCATCGAGTCGATCTGGTCCGGAAGGCTGGCGCTGGCCGGGTACTGGCTGGAGATCGGCAGGAACCACCAGAGCGGCAGTCCGCAGCAGCAGGCGATGGAGAGCAGCAGCACCCAGGGCCAGCGGCGCCGGCGACGGGTCCGCTTGGGCGGCTGCTGCCAGCCGGGCGGCGGCGCGACCGGCGGTCCGGCCTTGCCCCGGCGCTGCTTCGGCGGCCGTCCGGGCTTCGCCGGCGGCGCGGCCGGTGGCATCGGACGGGCGGCCGGCGGTGCGGGGTGGCGCGGCGGCGAGACCGGCCGGGCCGGTCCCGGGTAGGGCGCGCTGGGCGGCGGCGAGACCGGCCGGGCCGGGCCGGGGTACGGCGCGCCGGGCGGCGGCGACACCGGGCGGGCGGCGGGCGGCGCGGGATGGGCCGCGGGCGGTGCCGGCTGCGGGGCGGAATGCGCCGGGTGGGCCGGTGGCGCCGCGGGTGGGGCCGGGTGGGCCGGGTGCGGGTTCGGCGCGGCCCAGGGCGCGGTGTACGGCAGCGTCGGTGTCAGGGGCGGCAGCTCCGGGGCGTGCAGCTCCCAGCCGGTGGTGTCCACCCCCGCCCACGGGTCGACAGGTGTGGCGTGTTCCGGCGACGCGAGCGGCGGCACCGGCGTGGGCTCGGCGGACTCCCCCCAGGCGGGCCGGCGTGGCGGCGGTGGCGGGACGGCGGCGGAACCACTCCAGCGGGGCGCGGGCGCCTCGACCCGGGTCGGGTCCGGGGTCGTCTCCACCCGTGTGGGATCCGGCGTGCTCGCGGCCCGGGCGGCGTTCTCGACCTTCGTGGGGTCCGGGGCGGTGGTGGCCCGGGGCGGCTGCGGCGCGAGGTCGATCCGGGTCGGATCCGGCCGGCGCCCGGTCCGGGGAGTGGGTACGGGCGTGGTGCGGCCCGGAACCGGTGCCGATCCCCGAGCCCGGGTGACCGGTGCGGGCGATCCTGCCCCGGCGGTCGGTGCCTCGGCCGTGTCACTCGGCGTCCCGGCGGGAGCGTCGCTGGTCGCCGCGTCGCTGGTCAACGCGTCGCTGGTCGCCGGGTCGGCGGGCGGGTGCGGGGTGGCGTCGTCGAGTAGGGCGGTGCCGGCAGGGTCCGCGTGGCTCCCCGCCGGTTCGGCTCGTTCGTCCTGCCGCGCGGCTTCGGCCCGCGCCGTCGGTTCGGCCCGCGCCGTCGGTTCGGCCTGCGCTGTCGGTTCGGCCCGCACTGTCGGTTCGGCGGGGCCTGGGGAATCTGCCGCCGCTTCGGTCTGCGCCGTCGTCCCGGCCTGTGGTGCCGCGGTCGGCGCGGGCGTGGACTGCGGGTCGAGGGTCGAGGTCGCCGGACTCTGGGCGGTCGGGACGTCCGGAGGCGAGTCGTCGGAGTGGTCGCCCGACGGCCGGTCACCGGGCTCGGCACCGCGCGGCTGCTCGCCGGACGCGGCGGACGGCCGGCGGTCGGGCGTACCGTCGTGCGGCCTGCTGTCGGCGTCGGACGAGCGGTCGACTGGTGCCCCGGCGGGGGTCTGGTCGGCGGCGGCGTCCGACGGCCGTTCGGCCGGTGCCCGGTCGGGGGTCCGGTCGTCGGCGGTCTCCGGCGTGCCGGCGGACGGAGACGCCGGAGCCGAGGCGCCGGTGGCGTCCTCGGTGTCGACGGCGGTCGCCGGCTCGGTGACGGACGGCATCTCGGCCCCGTCGGCCGGCCGGCCCGCCGCCGGCTGCGGCTGCGGCATCGCGGCTATCTCCTCTCGCGCCCGTTGCGAGGTTAGTACCGTCCCGCCACCCACCACGAATCCCGCCCTCTCGCACCGGTGATCTAGTCCCCACGCCGGTGATCAAGGAGTTCGTGTCCGTCAGGAGCGCGGAACAGCACGCAAACTCCTTGATCAACGCGGCGGAGCCGGGCGCGGGCGGGTGGCGGCGGGGCGGAGGGCGGGGGAGGGCGGGGGCACCGCGTACGCTTGGGCATCATGAGTGCCCCGTCCACGACCCCGCGTCCCGCCGCCGCCAACTCGGTCTGGCCTCGGCTGGAGCCGTTGCTGCCGCAGGTGACAAAGCCCATCCAGTACGTGGGTGGAGAGCTGGGAGCGGTGGTCAAGGACTGGGACGCGGCCACCGTCCGCTGGGCGCTGATGTACCCGGACGCGTACGAGGTGGGTCTGCCCAACCAGGGCGTGCAGATCCTGTACGAGGTGCTCAACGAGCTGCCCGACGTGCTGGCCGAGCGCACCTACGCGGTCTGGCCCGACCTGGAGAAGCTGATGCGCGCCCACGGCGTGCCGCAGTTCACCGTCGACGCCCACCGTCCGGTGCGTGACTTCGACGTGTTCGGCGTCTCGTTCTCCACCGAGCTGGGCTACACCAACCTGCTCACCGCGATCGACCTGGCCGGCATCCCGCTGCTCGCCGCCGACCGCACCGACGCCGACCCGGTGATCGTGGCCGGCGGGCACGCCGCGTTCAACCCGGAGCCGATCGCCGACTTCGTCGACGCCGCGGTGCTCGGCGACGGCGAGGAGGCGGTGCTGGAGATCACCGCGATCGTCCGGGAGTGGAAGGCGGAGGGCTCCCCGGGCGGCCGGGACGAGCTGCTGCTGCGGCTGGCCCGCACCGAGAGCGTCTACGTGCCGCGCTTCTACGACGTCGACTACCTGCCGGACGGCCGGATCCAGCGGGTCGTGCCGAACCGCCCGGACGTGCCGTTCCGCGTGCACAAGCGCACGACGATGGACCTGGACGCCTGGCCGTACCCGAAGAAGCCCCTGGTCCCGCTCGCCGAGACCGTGCACGAGCGGTACGCGGTGGAGATCTTCCGCGGTTGCACCCGGGGCTGCCGGTTCTGCCAGGCTGGCATGATCACCCGACCGGTGCGGGAGCGCTCGATCACCACCGTCGGCCAGATGGTCAAGGAGGGGCTGGAGTTCTCCGGCTTCCACGAGGTGGGCCTGCTGTCGCTGTCGTCGGCCGACCACTCCGAGATCGGCGACATGTGCTCCGGCCTGGCCGAGCAGTACGCCGGCACCAACGTCTCGCTGTCGCTGCCCTCGACCCGGGTGGACGCGTTCAACATCGACCTGGCCCAGGAGCTGTCCCGCAACGGGCGGCGGACCGGTCTGACGTTCGCCCCGGAGGGCGGGTCGGAGCGGATCCGCAAGGTGATCAACAAGATGGTGTCGAAGGAAGACCTCATCCGCACCGTGGTCACCGCGTACTCCAACGGCTGGCGCCAGGTGAAGCTCTACTTCATGTGCGGCCTGCCCACCGAGACCGACGAGGACGTCCTGGAGATCGCCGACATGGCGCACGAGGTGATCCGGGCCGGCCGCGCGGCCACCGGATCCAAGGACATCCGCTGCACGGTCTCCATCGGCGGGTTCGTGCCGAAGCCGCACACCCCGTTCCAGTGGGCCTCGATGGAGCGGCCGGAGGTCATCGACGGCCGGCTCAAGCTGCTCAAGCAGGCGATCAACAGCGACCGGTCGCTGGGCCGGGCGATCGGCTTCCGCTACCACGACGGCGAGCCGTCGCTGATCGAGGGCCTGCTGTCCCGGGGTGACCGCCGGGTCGGCGCGGTGATCCGCAAGGTCTGGGAGAACGGCGGCCGGTTCGACGGCTGGAGCGAGCACTTCTCGTACCAGCGCTGGGTCGATGCCGCCGCCGAGGTGCTGCCGGCGTACGGCGTGGACCTCGACTGGTACACCACCCGGGAGCGCGAGGAGCTGGAGGTCCTGCCCTGGGACCACCTCGACTCCGGCCTGGACAAGGACTGGCTCTGGCAGGACTGGCAGGACTCGCTGTCGGAGTACGAGCAGGACGACTGCCGCTGGACGCCCTGCTTCGACTGCGGCGTCTGCCCGTCCATGGACACCGAGATCCAGATCGGCCCGACCGGCCGCAAGCTGCTGCCACTCACCCCGGTCAACGGTCTCAAGCTGCCCGCCACCGCCCAGGGCTGAGGCCGCCGGCACCCGACCGGAGCGCGGGCACCCCACCGGGTGCCCGCGCTCCGTCGTCTCTGCCGGTGGCCACCGCGCGACGCGGGGTGGGGGTGCCCCGACTGGTCCATCCTCGATACGCTGCGTCCGTAGTGGACCGGCCGGGGCCGGCAGCGGGGAGGACAGGCAGCATGGGCATCAATCCGCCGGACACCGGCGATCTGCACGTCAGCGTCGAGGACCTGGATGCGGCGGCCGAATACATCGAGCGCCTCAAGCAGTACGTCGAGGACACCATCTCCTGGGAGATGGAGCGCATCAAGCTGAACATGCAGGGCGACAGCAACAGCCCGCAGATCGTGGCCAACGGCACCCCGTTCGGCGCCTTCAGCGACGCCCGCCTGCAGTGGCAGGCGCTGGAACGCTCCACGGCCAACATGGAGAGCCACCTCAAGGGCCTCTCCGCGAAGCTGGCCGGTCTGAAGAAGGGCACCGAGGAGATCGCCAAGGCGTTCCGCGACGCCGAGGAGCGCAACGCCGCCAACGGCAAGGACATCGAACGGCTGCTGGAGTCGGCGGCGGAGCCGCCGGCCGCGGCAGAGCCGCCCACCTACCCGTACCCGGCCTGAGAGAGAGGAGACGGTCATGGCTGGAGCCACCTGGGAACGCTGTGTCCGCGAGGTGACGCTGTCAGCGGATCCGTACACCGTCGGCCTGGTCGGCTCGGGGTGGAGCAACCTCTCCACCGCTCTCGGCCACCTGCGCGACTCCCTCGCCGGCCGGTCGTTCGTCGGTCCGATCGCGGCCGGCCAGGAGCGCCCGCACACCGGCGGCCTGCCCGGGATGCTCGCCGGCTGGAAGGGCAGCGGCGGCGACGCGTACCGCGAGCACCTGTCCGAGATCGGCAAGGACATCGAGGATCTGATCACGCACGCCAGCAACGTCAGCGGGGCGCTGTCGCGGATCGAGAGTGACATCCGCAAGACGGTGGCCAGCATCCCGATCCCGCTGATGGACAACTTCGGCTGGAACGAGTGGAGCCTGCCCGGCGGCACCGAGCTGGACGACGCGCGCGACGGTGAGAGCCAGTCCGGCTTCCTCGCCGCCCTGCGCAGCGACTTCCAGGCCAACCAGGCGCTGTACGCCGACGGCGCGTTCCGCGACAAGGCCGACGACCTCGAAGCCACCATGAAGATCGACGGCAACGCCAACGACCAGAAGCGTGGCGGCTGGTGGGACACCAAGTCGCACCTCGACAACTGGTACAACGACAACCAGAAGGCGGCCAACGCGGCGATGTCGCCGCTTCCCGCCGCGGTGGATGCCGAGCGTCCCAAGCTGGCCGTACCCCGTCCCACCCGGGAAGAGCTGGACGACGGCTACCGGGGGGACCCGCGGGTCCCCCCGACGGGTGTGCCCGGCGGTGGCCTGCCGGGTGGCGGCGGGATGCCGGGCGGCGGGATGCCCGGAGGCGGCGGTGGCGGCCCGATGCCGTCGATCGGCAGCACCGGCATCGGTGGCGGCACGCCCGGTGGTGGTTCGTACACGCCGCCCCCCGGTGGGCCCGGCAGCGGCGTCCCCGGCGGCGGTTCCTACACCCCGCCGACCATCGGCGGGCCCCCCGAGCTCGGTGGTGCCCCGGGCTCGGGCACCCCGGGGTACGGCAGCGGCCTGGCGGGCGCGGGCGGGCCCGGCACGGTCACCGCGGGCGGACCGGCCACGCTCGGTCTCGGCGGGGGCGGTGGCGTGGGCGGACTGAGCGCTGGTGGCGGCGGCTTCGGTGGCGGTGGCGGCGGCGCCGGTCTGGGTTCGGCCGGTGGGATCGGCGGCGGTGGGATCGGTGCGGCCGGCGGCCTGGCCATGGGCGGCCTGCCCGGCATGGTCGGTGGCGGTAACGGCAAGGTTCCGCCGCTGACCAGCGCGGCCAGCGCGCTGAAGGCCGCGGCCGGAGCGGGGCCGGGCGGCGCGGCCGGTACGCGTGGCGGGATGGCCGGCGCCGGGATGATGGGCGGCGGAATGATGGGCGGTCACGGCGGCGCCGGGCACGGGGGTGACGCGGCAGGGCACTCGTCGTGGTTGACTGAGGACGACGATCCGTGGGGTGCCGGTGACGGTGCGTCCCCGGGCATCCTGCGATGAGGACGGACGGATGAAGGTGCACGTCGGCGCGCTTCGGCCGGTGGCGGCCGGTCTGCTTGCCGGACTGATGCTGCTGGGCGCCGTCCAGCCGGCGGTCGCCGCTCCGCGCCGTGCCGAGCAGTGGTATCTGGACGAGCTGCGGATCGACAGGGCACATCAGATCTCCACCGGGCGGGGCGTCGTCGTCGGCGTGCTGGACACCGGTGTCGACGCCGGGCACCCCGACATGCGGGGTCAGCTCCTGGCCGGGGGCAGCACCCGCGGCTCGGGCGACGGCCGGAGCGACCCGGACGGCCACGGCACCCACATGGCCGGGATCATCGCGGCCAACGGCGCCGGGGTGGTCGGCATCGCGCCCGACGCCCGGATCCTGCCCATCCGCAAGCCCGTCGGCGCGGCGGCCACCCCGGACGACTCCGCGACCGGCATCCGGATGGCAGTCGACGGCGGGGCGAAGGTGCTCAACCTGTCGTACGGCGGTGGTGGGGCCGTGGACGAGGGCGAGGCGGCCGCGATCCGGTACGCGCTGGAGCGCGACGTGGTCGTGGTGGCCGCCGCCGGCAACATCCGGCAGTCCGGCCCGGACGTCGCCTCACCCGCAAACATTCCCGGCGTGATCGCGGTGACCGGCACGGTCCGGGGTGGAGGCTTCTGGTCCGGATCGGCCCAGGGCCCGGAGGCGGTGATCGCCGCACCCGGCGACGAGGTCTACAACATCGGCCCGGACCGGGGCTACGGCTGGGGGGACGGCACCTCCGACGCCGCCGCCATCGTCTCCGGCGTCGCGGCGCTGATCCGGTCGAAGCACCGCGACCTCTCCGCGCCCGACGTGATCAACCGGATCATCCGCACCGCTCGGGACGCCGGCCCTCCCGGCCGGGATCCCCGGTTCGGCTTCGGCCGGATCGACCCGGTCGCGGCACTCACCGCCGACGTGCCGTCGGTGTCGGCGAACCCACTGCTCGGGGACGCCGCGCCGAGCGCGTCCGCGCCACCGGCCGCCGCCGAGGACGACAACTTCGACGTGACGAAGTACGGCGACCGGGGCGGCCCCACCGACCAGCAGGTGATGGTGATCGGCATCGGCATCGCCGTGGCGCTCGTCGTGCTGCTGGCGCTCGTGGTGTTCCTGATCTGGAACCGCCGCCGTCACCGGCGCGAACTGGCCCGGGCCGGCTCGATCCCGGACGAGGAACTGGACCGGATGAACGGGCAGGGCCCGCCGGTGCCCGCCGGTCACGTGACCGCCCAGCCGCCCGGCTACGGCCCGCCCGGCGCCTACCCGCAGCCGGGCGGACACCCCCAGCCCGGTGCGTACCCGCCGCCCGGCGCGGGCACCTACCCGCCCCACGGTCAGGCCCACCACACTCCACCCGGCCGGAGCCCGTACGCCCCACCCGGTGACGACGACCGTTCCTGACCCACCGCGGGTACGGATCCCGCACACCACCCCTCACCGCCCCCGGAGAGCCGCCCCCGCACGCCCGCGCCCGGACGCCCGGCCGGGCCCCTGAGCTCGTCGATCATGAAGTTGACGGCGCAATCGGAGATCGACTCCGCCGCTAACTTCATGATCGACGAGGCGGGGTCCAGGGTGGGGTGGGCTGGGGCGAGGGTGGGGCGAGTTTGGGTGGGTTTGGGGTGGGTGGGTGGCCCCGGGTGTGGGGCGCGGTGAGCGCTGCGTCAGGATGAGACCGATACGCAGGCACAGCCGAGGAGCTCACGATCGCCAGAAAGCCTCAACCCGAGGGCGGCCAGGCCCCCGTCGTCCAGCGGGTCCGTATCCGGTACGCCAAGCGTGGGCCGCTGCGGTTCACCTCGCACCGGGACTTCGCCCGGGCCTTCGAGCGCGCGCTGCGCCGGGCCGGCGTGCCGATCGCCTTCTCCCAGGGCTTCACCCCACATCCGAAGATCTCGTACGCCTCGGCCGCCCCGACGGGCGTGGCGAGTGAGGCCGAATACCTGGAGATCGGGCTCCGTGAGCCCGTCGACCCGGCGCGGCTGCGCGAGGCCCTCGACGCCGCGCTCTCGCCCGGCCTCGACGTACTCGACGCGGTGGAGGCCACCGGCGGCAGCCTGGCCGACCGGATCGAGGCGTCGTACTGGCGTATCGAGCTGCCCGAGGTCGACCCGAAGGTGCTGGCGGAGGCCGTGGCGGCCTTCACCGCCGCCGAGGAGATCCAGGTCGAGCGGATGACCAAGCAGGGGCGGCGTACGTTCGACGCCCGTGCGGCAGTGGCGTCGATCGATGTCGTGGCTCCGGCTGAGACGCCTTCCGGGGCGGCGGCCGTACCGTGTGCGATACTCGAACTGGTCGTGCGGCAGGTCACCCCGTCCGTTCGGCCCGATGACGTCCTGTCCGGCCTCCGCGCGGTGGCCGCCCTGGAGCCGCCGGTCACCCCGAAGGTGATCCGGCTGGCGCAGGGCACGTTGACCGCGCAGGGCGAGATCGTCGATCCGTTGGACGCGGATCGCGACGGGGCAACCATCGGAGAGCGCTGACCGTCGGTCAACGCTCTGGCAGGCAGACTTCGGCGGTCGCGCGTCTGCGCGCCCGGCGGAAACACCTTTGCGGCAACCCTGCGTGGCAGCGCTCACCCGCGCCCGGGGCGGCCAGAACTGGAGAACGTCCATGCTCGAGAACGAGCCCGAGGGCGGCGAACGGACCGGCGCGCAGCCGGCCGGGACGACCGCCGACAGTGCCACCACCGCCTCCGGCGGCGCCGCGAGCGCGGCCTCCGCCGGTGCCGAGGGTGCCGCCTCCGGCAGCGCCGACGGCGCTGTCGCGGAGGGCGTGGCCGAGACCAAGCCGCCGGCCCGCAAGCGGGCCAGCCGCCGCAAGGCCGCCCCGTTGAACCAGCCGGAGCAGACCGACGCGCCGGTCGAGGCGTCCACGACGGTGACCGGCAGCGGCGAGTCGCCGCAGGCCGAGGTGTTCGCGCCGGTGGCCGGCGAGTTGGACACCGCGCCGAAGACCACCCGGCGGCGTCGTAAGGCGACACCGGCGAAGGCGGTCGAGGAGCCGGTGGCCGCGGCCGGGGTGGAGGCCGCCTCGGAGGAGGTCGTGCCGCCGGTCAAGGTGACCCGGACCCGCCGTCGCAAGGCCACGCCGCCAGCCGCCGAGACCGTGGCGCCGGACGAGACCGCCGCTGGGCAGGCGCCCGCGGACGCGGTGATCGACGGGCCGGTCTCCGCGCCCGGTGGCGACCTGATCGCCGAGGGACGCGCCGACATCGACGGCGGCGAGGCCGGCGTCGACCGGCCCGCCACGGGCGAGGCCGTCGGCGGGGAGGCCGCCGCGGCTGCCGGGCAGCCCACCACCGGCCGGCGCACCACCCGCAGCCGCAAGGCGAGCACCCGCGGTACGGCGAGCACCGAGGGCACGGCGAGCACGGCCGCCATCAGCGGCACGGCCGCCATCGGCGAGCCCGTCGAGGACGAGGACGCCGAGGGCGAGACCACGAGCGCCGCGTCGACGCGTACCCAGGAGGTCGACCTGGCTCGCGGCGGCGGCCCGGCGGACGCGACGGGCGTGGTGTCGACGGGCGCCGCGGTGCCGCGTGCGGACGAGGAGCCGGCGGAGACGCCGCCTGCCACCGGCCGCCGGCGTCGTGCCGCGCTCTCCGCGCCGACCGTCCTGTTCATGGCGCCGCAGCCCGACGAGGCGCCGGCCGTCCAGGTGACCTACCCGGCCGCTGAGGAGCCGATCGAGGAAGCGGTCGAGACCACCCGGCGCCGCCGTCGTGGCCGCCGTGAGGTCGAGCCGGTCGAGGCCGAGGTCGAGCCGGAGGCCGTCGAGGAGGAGCCGGTCACCGAGGCCGAGGAGTCCGCCGAGGCGGACGAGGCGGACGAGGACGACGAGACGGCCGCGGCCCGGCGTCGCCGCCGCCGGGGCCGCCGTGGTCGCGGCCGGGGCAAGGGCGGCGCGGACGAGGCCGACGACGAGGATGTCGACGAGTCCGGCGCGGCCGAGACCGCCGAGGGTGAGGCCGAGGAGCCCGCGGAGGACGAGGAGGCCGAGGGCGAGGGGATGACCCGTCGCCGTCGCCGTCGCCGCCGCCGGGGCGCCGGGGAGGCGGACACCGCCGCCGAGGACGGCGTGCCGACCGTGGTCAAGATCCGCGAGCCGCGCAAGCCGGTCGACGAGGTGCAGGGTGTCTCCGGCTCGACCCGGCTGGAGGCCAAGCGGCAGCGCCGCCGGGACGGCCGCGAGCAGCGGCGTACGCGGCCGCCGATCCTGAGCGAGTCGGAGTTCCTGGCCCGCCGCGAGGCGGTCGACCGGGTGATGGTGGTCCGCCAGCGCGGTGACCGTACCCAGATCGCCGTGCTCGAGGACGGCGTGCTGGTCGAGCACTACGTCACGCGCAACTCGTCCGGCACCATGGCCGGCAACGTCTACCTGGGCAAGGTCCAGAACGTCCTGCCGAGCATGGAGGCGGCCTTCGTCGACATCGGGCGCGGACGCAACGCGGTCCTGTACGCCGGTGAGGTCAACTGGGACGCCACCGGCCTGGAGGGCCGGGCCCGCTCGATCGAGCAGGCGCTGCGCTCCGGTGACTCGGTGCTGGTGCAGGTCACCAAGGACCCGATCGGGCACAAGGGCGCGCGGCTGACCAGCCACATCGCGCTCTCCGGCCGGCACCTGGTCTACGTGCCGAACGGCAACGCCTCGGGGATCAGCCGCAAGCTGCCCGACACCGAGCGCAAGCGGCTGCGCGACGTGCTGAAGAAGCTGGTGCCGGACGGCGCCGGGGTGATCGTCCGGACCGCAGCCGAGGGCGCCAGCGAGGACGAGCTGGCACGCGACGTCAAGCGGCTGCAGGCGCAGTGGGAGGACATCCAGGCCAAGGCGACCGAGGGTGGCGCGCCGGTGCTGCTCTACGAGGAGCCGGACCTGGTCATCCGCGTGGTCCGGGATCTCTTCAACGAGGACTTCCGCGAGCTGGTCATCGAGGGCGAGTCCGCGTACGGCATGGTCGAGTCGTACCTGTCGCACGTCTCCCCGGACCTGGTGGAGCGGCTGCGCCGGCACGCCGGGGTGGTGGACGTGTTCGCCGAGTACCGGATCGACGAGCAGATCCTCAAGGGGCTGGACCGGAAGGTCTTCCTCCCCTCCGGCGGCTCGCTGGTGATCGACCGCACCGAGGCGATGACTGTCATCGACGTCAACACCGGCAAGTACACCGGCTCCGGGGGCAACCTGGAGGAGACGGTCACCCGCAACAACCTGGAGGCGGCCGAGGAGATCGTGCGCCAGCTGCGGCTGCGCGACATCGGCGGCATCGTGGTGATCGACTTCATCGACATGGTGCTGGAGTCGAACCGGGAACTGGTGCTGCGCCGGCTCACCGAGTGCCTCGGCCGGGACCGCACCAAGCACCAGGTCACCGAGATCACCTCGCTCGGCCTGGTGCAGATGACCCGCAAGCGCATCGGTGCGGGCCTGCTGGAGGCGTTCAGCGAGACCTGCGAGTGCTGCAAGGGCCGGGGCGTGATCATTCACACGGAGCCGGTGCCGGAGAAGCCGCGCGGCGGTGCGGGGGAGAAGGTCAAGGCGGTCGCCTCGGCGGTCGCCGCGCCGGCCGAGGAGAAGGGCCGCCGCCGGGGTCGCAAGACCGCCGCGGCGGAGGCCGCGCCGGAGCAGCCGGCCGCGTCGCCGCAGGCCGCCGACGAGGCACCGGCCGTCCCGGCCGCTCCGGAGCGGACCGTCGCCCCGGAGCGGACCGTCGCCGAGGTGGTCGAGAACGACGACGACTACTACGACACCCAGGGCTACGACCTCTCCCGGTTCGAGACGGACACGCCCGCCGCCCCGGCGGTCGCGGACAGCCAGGAGGGCGACTCGGCCCGGCTGGCCGCCGCCGACGACCCGGACGCGATCGGTGACGGCGACAACGACGACGACAGCGGTGCCCCCCGCCGGCGGGCGCGACGCGGCGGCGCCCGGCGGCGTACCCGGCCGTGAGGCCCTGACCTGCTCGAACAGGACCCCCGAATCCGCGCGCTATGGGCGGATTCGGGGGTTCTGTCGTGTCCGTCGGCCGGCCGTGAGGACGCGGACCGCGGGCCCGGTTTGGGGGGCGGGCCGGGTATGCCGTACGCTTGCCTGCGGCGCACTTTGGTGTGCTGAGTTCCCGCGTGCCCGCGCTGCCGGTGTCACGGCTCCCGGCGAGACGCCGTGGGAACGACCGTGAACGGTGTGACAGCCGACAGCGGTGGAATAGACGCCAGTAGCCTCAACGACAGGGAGTCCGCCTCCGATGTACGCGATCGTCAAGACCGGCGGCAAGCAGTACAAGGTCGCCGAGGGCGACGTGATCGAGGTCGAGAAGCTCGCCGGTGCCCCCGGCGACGCGGTGAAGCTCACCGCGGTGCTCCTCGTCGACGGTGACGACCTGGTGACCGACGCGGCGAAGCTCGCCAAGGTCGCGGTGTCCGGCGAGATCGCCGCGCACACCAAGGGCCCGAAGATCCGGATCCACAAGTTCAAGAACAAGACCGGCTACCACAAGCGCCAGGGTCACCGCCAGCCGCTGACCCAGGTCAAGGTGACCGGCATCTCCAGCGGGAAGTAGGTCGTCCTCCAATGGCTCACAAAAAGGGTGCGTCCAGCTCGCGTAACGGCCGTGACTCCGCGGCCCAGCGGCTCGGCGTGAAGCGCTTCGGTGGTCAGGTCGTCAGCGCGGGTGAGATCCTCATCCGTCAGCGTGGCACCAAGTTCCACCCCGGTGACCTGGTCGGCCGTGGCGGCGACGACACGCTGTTCGCGCTGGCCGCCGGTTCGGTGCAGTTCGGCACCAAGCGCGGTCGCAAGACCGTCAGCATCGTGCCGCAGCAGTAGTTCTCAAAGCGTTGCGGGCCGCGGACCTCGAGTCCCGGCCCGCTTCGCTTTTCCCCGTGCGGGGCGGACCCCGCTGGAAGGATTGGCGTCGTGACGACGTTCGTTGACCGGGTCGTCCTGCACATGCAGGCCGGCGACGGCGGGCACGGCTGTGTCTCGATCCACCGGGAGAAGTTCAAGCCGTTCGGCGGGCCCGACGGCGGTAACGGCGGCCACGGCGGCAGCGTGTCGCTGGTGGTCGACCCGCAGGTCACCACGCTGCTCGACTTCCATTTCCGGCCGCACCTCAAGGCCGAGAACGGCAAGGGCGGCGCCGGCTCGAACCGGGACGGCGCCAACGGCCGCGACCTGCTCATCAAGGTGCCGAACGGCACAGTGGTGCAGAGCCTCGACGGCGAGGTGCTGGCCGACCTGGTCGGCGTCGGCACCACGTTCGAGGCGGCCCGGGGTGGCCGGGGCGGGCGCGGCAACGCCTCGCTGGCCAACGCCCGCCGCAAGGCGCCCGGCTTCGCCGAGCTGGGTGAGCCCGGCGACCGGCTGGACGTCGTGCTGGAGCTCAAGAGCGTCGCCGACGTGGGCCTGGTCGGCTTTCCGTCCGCCGGCAAGTCGTCGCTGATCTCGGTGATCTCGGCGGCCAAGCCGAAGATCGCCGACTACCCGTTCACCACGCTGGTGCCGAACCTGGGCGTGGTCCGGGTGGACAACCACACCTTCACCGTCGCCGACGTGCCCGGCCTGATCCCGGGCGCGGCCACCGGCAAGGGCCTGGGCCTGGAGTTCCTCCGCCACGTCGAGCGCTGTGCCGTGCTGGTGCACGTGATCGACACCGCGACGCTGGAGCCCGGCCGCGACCCGCTCGCCGACATCGACGCCATCGAGTCCGAGCTGTCCCAGTACGGCGGGCTCGCCGACCGGCCCCGGCTGGTCGCGCTCAACAAGGTCGACGTGCCGGACGGCAAGGACCTCGCCGACATCGTCCGCCCCGACCTGGAGGCGCGCGGCCTGCGCGTGTTCGACGTCTCCACCGCCACCCGGGAGGGCCTGCGCGAGCTGACGTACGCGATGGCGGAGCTGGTCGACCAGGGCCGCCGCGCCGCCCCGCCGGCCGAGCCGACCCGGATCGTGATCCGCCCGAAGGCGGTCGACGACGCCGGCTTCACCATCGAGGCCGAGGACGACGGCTCGTACACGGTGCGCGGCAGCCGCCCGGAGCGCTGGGTGAAGCAGACCAACTTCGACAACGACGAGGCGGTGGGTTACCTGGCCGACCGGCTGGCCCGCCTCGGCGTCGAGGAGAAGCTCGCCAAGGCCGGCGCCCAGGCCGGCGACCTGGTGCGCATCGGCGACCGGGAGTTCGACTGGCAGCCGACGCTCTACGCCGGTGTCGACTTCGTACCCGGTAACCGGGGCACCGACGTCCGGCTGGAGGAGAAGTCGAACCGTCCGTCGGCGTCCGACCGGCTGGCGGCCCGCAAGGCCCGCCGGGTCCGGCCGGAGGACGAGATCGAGGCCGCGTCCGCCGCGGAAGCGGACGCCGAGTAGCCGTTTGCGGGTCGGTGGCGGGAAACCTGCGCGAAATCCGGCCGATCTAGCGTACGGACATGTTGATCGAGTCCCGTCCCGTCACCGATCCGGAGATCGCCGCGCTCGTCGTCGCCCAGCAGCGTGAGCTGCGCGACGCGGACGGCGGCCTGGACGGGCAGGTCACAGTCGTGCACACCGACATCCACTACCTGGCCGCTGTCGTCGGCGGCCGGGCGGTCGGCTGCGGCGGACTCCAGGCGCTCGACGCCGGCACCGGCGAGCTGAAGCGGATGTACGTGCGGCCGGCGTACCGGGGGCGGGGCATTGCCCGGCAGCTGCTCGTGGCGCTGGAGGAACTGGCGTTCCGGCAGGGTCACCGCACGGTGTGCCTGGAGACGGGCACCTACCTGCCGGCCGCGATCGGGCTCTACCGGTCCAGCGGTTACGAGCCGATCCCGGTCTACGGCGAGTACGTGGACAACCCGTACAGCGTCTGCTTCGCCAAGCGGCTGCCGGTCGCGGCCTGACGCTCAGGCGCTGGTCTGCGCGTGCGGCGCGGTGACCGGCTTGGACTCCGGGCTGGCGTGCTGGCGCAGCACGATGCTGAGCAGGATCAGCACGCCGACGGCGAGGAACTCGCTCTGCCAGTTCTGCATGGACTGGAACCAGAAGTCGCTGGTGCCGAGGAACTGCCAGGCGCTGATCGGGGCGGCGTCGCTCTCCAGCGCCTGCTCCTGGTTGTAGGCGGCCACGCCGCCGAACAGGTGCCCCAGGAACGCGCCCCCGAAGATCATCAGGAGTGCGATGGCGAGGCTGTTGCGGTAGACCACGAGCGGCAGCCCGCCCACGCGTACCGGCCACGGCGCGTGCGGGCCGGCGTGGTCGCGGTTGTCCTCCGGCCGGTCCGTCTGGTCCACCGGCTTCGACTCGGCCGAGCCCTTCTGCACCAGGTACGCGGTGAGCAGCACGTAGCCGCCCATCTGGAGGAACTCCGACTCCCAGTTCTCGAACACCGCCTCGGCGAAGTGCCCGGTGCCCAGATAGGCCCACCAGCTCAGCGGCTCGGCGCCGTACCGGCTCAGTTCCTCGTTGTGCACCTGCCAGCCGAACACGCTCTGCAGCAGCAGGAAGACGAGGAACGCGCCGAGCATGGCCACCGAGAGCATGTTGTCGCGCAACCACCGTGGCATCGCCGAACCTCCTCGTCGCGGCCCTCCTGCCCCCGGCCGTACCCGGGCAAACGCCGGCCCAGCGTGTCGCGCCTGGTCAGGGGCGGTCGAACGGGGCCTCGACCGGGCTTCCGGTGCCCAGATTGTCGTTGAGCAGCAGGCCGGCGGCGAGCATGCCGAAGCCGAGGAACAGGTGCAGCCAGTTGTCGGCGTCGTTCACCGGCACGAAGTTCGCGGCGGTGTCCCTGTCGACGGCGAAGCCGTACAGCCACAGCACCAGGTAGAGCGCGCCGCCACCGGCCAGGAGCACCCGCGCCCCGGCCAGCCGCCGGGCCATCACCAGCCCGACCAGCCCGAACAGCAGGTGCAGCAGGTTGTGCAGCACCGACACCTGGAACACCCCGAGCAGCTTCGCCTCGGAGTGGTGCCCGGCGAACGTCAACTCGCCGTAGTGGGTGGTGATGCCGGGCACGAAGCCGAGCACGCCGATGAGCGCGAAGAGGGCCGCCGCCGCGAGAGCGACCTTCTGCACCGCAGGCCGGGCGGGCGCGTGTTCGCGCAGGTCACGTGCCATCCCTGTCACCCCCGTGGGACGCGTCGCCGCCCGGGCGGGCAGGCATCCCATTCTCTGACCGGGGCGGGCCGGTCCCGCAGAGAATTCACGAATCAGGCATGGAGCCGTCGACCTGGGGTAGGGCGATTGTCACGCGGAAACGATCCGCGTACCCCCGAAGACAACCGCTGGGAAACACACGAGCGGAAGGGACACCATGACTCAGGATCTTTCCCCCAGTTCGGCCACGTACCAGTCGACGAACGGTGGTGGCGGCGTACGTGACCAGGCCCGCCAGGTCGGCTCCGACGCCGCGAACGCGGGCGGCGCTGTCGCGCAGACCGCCAAGGAGCAGGGCCGGGAGGTGGTGGGCGAGGCCAAGCGGCAGGCCCGCGACCTCTACGGCGAGACCCGCAGCCAGGTCACCGCCCAGGCCGGCCAGCAGCAGCAGCGCGCCGCCAGCGGGCTGCGCTCGCTCGCCGACGAGATGCGCACCATGGCGCAGCAGGGCGGCGGCTCCGGGCCGGTCACCGAGCTGGCCCACCAGGCGGCCGAGCGGGTGCACGGCGTGGCCGGCTGGCTGGAGCAGCGCGAGCCGGGCGACCTGCTCAACGAGGTGAAGAGCTACGCCCGCCGCAACCCCGGCACGTTCCTCGTCGGCGCGGCGCTGCTCGGCGTGGTCGCCGGGCGGCTCACCCGCAACATCGCCGCGATCGGCGACGACAGCACGGCGCGGCCGGCGTACGACCCGGATCGCACCGCCGTCATCCCGACCGCGCGCGAGGTGCCGGGCCAGGTGCCGCCGGGCGGCTACCTCGACCCGACGCCGGGCAGCTACGCCGAGCCGGACCCGGGCTACTCCGCGCCGGGCGCGACCTACCCGGCCGGCGGCGCCCCGAACACCTGGGCCGACCCGGCGGGTGGCACCGGTCAGCCGCTGCCGCCGCCGGAGCGCACCGACCCGCTGCCTGGTGTCCCGTCCACCGGTGCTCCCCGCCCGTGACCGGCCGCACCGGCAGAAGGGAGGCGACGGCATGACCGTACCCACGCAGGACCCCGGCTATCAGGCGGCGGGCGCACCGCCCCACGCCGACGAGGTGCGCGGCAGCTCGCTCGGTGACCTGATGCGTCAGGTCACCACCGACCTGTCCACGCTGATGCGCCAGGAGGTCGAGCTCGCCAAGGCCGAGATCCGCCAGGAGGGCAAGAAGGCGGGCAAGGCCGCCGGACTGTTCGGCGGCGCCGGCTTCGGCGGCTACATGGTGGCGCTCTTCGTCTCGATCGCGATCTGGCAGTTCCTCGACAACGTCATGGACTCCGGGCTGGCCGCGCTGATCGTGGCCGTGATCTGGGCCGCTGTCGCGGCGGTCCTGTACTCGATGGGCAAGAAGAACGCCGAGCGGATCCGCGGCCTGAAGCAGACGAACGACAGCGTGCAGCGCATCCCCGACGCGCTCAAGCCGCACCCGGAGGGAGTCACCCGATGAGCACCGATCCCGAGCAGATCCGCCGTGAGATCGAAGCCACTCGCAACAACCTCAGCTCGGACGTGGACGCCCTGGCGTACAAGGTCAGCCCGAGCCGCATCGTCGACGACCGCAAGCAGCGCGTACGCAGCGCGCTGACGAACGTGAAGGACAAGGTGATGGGAACCGCTTCGGACCTCGGCCACAGCACCGGCCACGCCGCCCACTCGGTGGGCGACCACGCCTCCTCGATGGCCTCCACGGTGGGCGACAAGGCGCAGTCCGCCGCCGCCACGGTGAGTGACGCCGCCCACCGGGCGCCGCAGGTGGTGCGGCGCAAGTCCGAGGGCAACCCGATCGCCGCCGGCGTGATCGCCTTCGGCGTCGGCATGCTGGTCTCCTCGCTGATTCCGGCCACCCGCCGCGAGCAGCAGGTCGCCGCGCAGGTCAAGGAGAAGGCCGCCGAGCACGGTGGCGTGGTCAAGGAGAAGCTTGGCGAGGTCGCCGGTGAGCTGAAGGAGGAGCTGCGCGAGCCCGCGCAGCACGCCGCCGAGTCGGTGAAGGCGACCGCGCAGGACGCCGCGTACGCGGTCAAGGACGACGGCCGCGCCGCCGCGCAGGACGTCCGGCACAGCGCCGAGCAGGTGCGGTCCTGAAGTCCGCGCCCTCGGTAAGGAAGGGCCCCTTCTTATCGCCAGGCGATAAGAAGGGGCCCTTCCTTACACCTCGGCGCGCAGCGGCGGGGGCAGTGCCCCGGCCTGCACCCAGAGCACCAGATCGTCGGGGCGGCGCCGCGTCATCCGCCGGCGCAGGGCGCGTGTGGGGTTGGCCGCCGTCCGCAGCCGGGCGCCCGCGTAGGGCACCCCGCCGCGCAGCCGCCGGCCCACCGCCAGCCAGGCGCACAGGCCACGCTCCAGCACCCAGGCGGGCGCGGCGAGGCTGGTGTACGCCGGGAAGACCCGGGCGCCGCCGGCCCGGCGCCGGCCCAGCTCCGCCACCGCGACCGTCGCCAGCCCGGCCCGCAGCAGCAGCCCGGGCCGGCGGGCGGCGATCGCGACCGCCGTCGCCGGCAGCACCGCGAGCGCGGCCAGCAGCCACACCGGCCGGGCCGTCTCGTCGTACGCCTGGCGCACCCGCTGCCCGAGGAAGTGCGCGGCGGAGGGCGGTAGCCGCCGCACGTACAGCCAGGCCGGGGTGGCGGTGCTGCCGCCGTACGCCCGCACGGTCCGGGCCAGCTCCAGGTTTTCGAAGAGCACGTCGGGGTCGTAGCCGCCCATCGCCAGGAACGTGCTCCGCCGCACTCCCAGGGTGCCCGGCCAGTCGCCGCCGAACACGCGGGCCAGCAGCGTCCGGCCGGTGTCCCACCAGGCGTGCCAGGGCAGCGGGTCGAAGTGGTTCTGCGGCCGGACCAGGTCCACCCCGTCCAGCATCTGGTGCACCGCGCACAGGGCGGGCCGGTCGTACCGGACGTCGTCGTCGGCGATCACCACGTGCTCGTGCCGGGCCAGCGCGACGCCGGTGAGCACGCCGAGCGCCTTGCCGTTGCGCCCGCGCAGCGCCGGGTCCGGCGGCACGTGCCGCACGAGCCCGCGCCAGGCGGCGGCGTGCCGGGCGAACAGCTCCGGCGCCGATCCGTCGACCACCACCACGTCGACAGACCGGCTCAGCTCGCGCAGGTACCCGGTCAGCTCGTCCAGGCCGCTGTCGTCGTGGGCGCGCAGCGGCAGGACGTACGCCATCGGAAGCCGGACCGGCGCGGACGCGGCGCCCTCGTCGCGGTACGCGGCGGTCGGTCGGGTCACGTCGCCTCCCTCGTGTCGGGTGACGCGACTTGCCCGGAATGCGGTCGCTGAAACCGTTTCGGGCGTGCTGCGTCGGGTAGCGCAGCCGGATACGGACGGACCGAGTCGGAAGGAGACGTGATGCCCAGCAACGCGACGAGATGGGCGCTGGCCGGCGCCGCCGCCGTGACGGCGCTCGGAGTCACCCGGACGGTGGCGCGGCGGCGGCACCGGCACCAGCCCGACCGGGAGGACGGCTGGTACGTGGTGCACCGGGGGATCACCGTGAACCGGCCGGTCGACGAGGTGATCGGCTTCTGGACCGACCGGGAACGGCTCGACCGAGGGCTGGCCGAGTGGGCCACGCTGGAGCAGCTCGACGCGAACCGGTGGCGCTGCGTGGCGGTCGACCCGGCCGGCGGCGGCACCGAGTGGCGGGCCGAGATCACCGTCGACGGGCCGGGCCGGCTGAGCTGGCGGGTCACCGACGGGCCGGTCGCGCAGCGCGGCCGGGTCGAGCTGGTCGCCGCCCCGCAGGACCGGGGCACCGAGATCCGGGCCGAGCTGCGGTGGCGCTCCGGGCCGATCCGGCGGGCGGTCGGCCTGGCCGGCGGCGACGACCCGGACCTGGGGCTGCGTACCGCGCTGCGCCGGATCAAGTCGCTGATCGAGACCGGGCAGGTGCTGGACACCCGGCACGACCCGTCCGGGCGCAACCCCCGGCAGGAACGGGCGACGGACAAGGTACGCGAGAGGCTGACGGCGGGAGGACGACCGTGAGGGCGCTGTGCTGGGAGGGCGTGGGCAAGCTGGCGGTGCGGGACGTGCCGGAGCCGACCATCAGGTCCGGCGGCGACATCATCGTCAAGGTGCGCGCGAGCAGTGTCTGCGGCTCCGACCTGCACCTGATCAACGGTTACCTGCCGGCCATGCGCGAGGGCGACATCCTCGGCCACGAGTTCATGGGCGAGGTGGTCGAGACCGGCCCGGACGTGCGGCGGATCTCCGTCGGTGACCGGGTGGTGGTCGGATCCGTGGTGGCCTGCGGCTCGTGCTGGTACTGCCGCACCGAGCAGTTCTCGCTCTGCGACAACTCCAACCCGCAGCCGGTCTTCACCGAGAAGCTGTGGGGCCACTCGCCCGCCGGCATCCTCGGCTACTCGCACGCGGCGGGCGGCTACTCCGGCAGCCACGCCGAGTACATCCGGGTGCCGTTCGGCGACGTCGGCGCGTTCACGGTGCCCGACGGGGTGCCGGACGACTCGGTCGTCTTCGCCTCCGACGCGATGCCGACCGGCTGGATGGCCGCCGACTTCTGTGACCTCAAGGGCGGCGAGGTGGTGGCCGTCTGGGGCGCCGGCGGCGTCGGCCAGATGGCCGCCCGGTCCGCGCAGATCCTCGGCGCCGAGCGCGTCGTGGTCATCGACCGGCTGCCGGAACGGCTCGCCACCGCCGCGCAGCGGCTCGGCGTGGAGACGATCAACTACGCCGAGACCGACGTGCTGGAGGCGCTGCGGGAGATGACCGCCGGGCGCGGCCCGGACGCCTGCATCGAGGCCGTCGGCATGGAGTCGCACGACGTCGGCCCGGCGTACGCGTACGACAAGGCCAAGCAGACGGTACGCGCGCAGACCGACCGGCCCACCTCGGTCCGTCAGGCGATCATGGCGGCTCGCAAGGGCGGCACGGTGAGCATCGTCGGCGTGTACGGCGGCCTGGTGGACAAGTTCCCGCTCGGCGCGGCCATGAACAAGGCACTGGTGCTGCGGATGGGGCAGATGCACGCCCAGCGCTACATCCCGATGCTGCTGGACCGGGTCGCGGCCGGCGAGATCGACCCCGGCTACCTGGCGACCCACCCGATGTCGCTGGAACAGGGCGCCCGGGGCTACGAGATCTTCGAGAAGAAGGAGGACGGCTGCCTGCGTAGCGTGCTGCACCCGCAGGCCGCCTGACCGAGTGAGGGGTGCGCCCGTTCAGCGCAGCGGGCGTACCCCGTCGGCCGGGTGTGCCCCGTCGGCCGGGCGTACCCCGTCGAGCACCAGTCCGGCGGGCGGCAACGCCGGCATCGAACCGAGGTCGAGCGCCAGGTCCTGGGGCGGTACGCGGTAGCTCATCGCCCCGGTCAGGTTCGTCACGGCCCGCTTCATCAGCTCGATGGTGATCCACTCACCGGCGCAGCGGTGGCCGGTGAAGTGGTCACCGCCGCCCTGCGGGATCAGGCCGAACGGGTCGTCGCGCCAGCCGGTGAACCGCTCCGGGCGGAACTGCTCCGGCTCGGGCCACACGTCGGGGTGGTGGTTGGTGCCGTACAGGTCGAGCAGCACCCGCCGGCCCTGCGGGAACGTGTACCCCCGCCACTGGAACGAGCGGCGCACCCGGGCCGCGGTGACCGGGAAGAACGGGTAGTAGCGGCGTACCTCCTGCACGAACCGCTCGGTCGCGTCGTCGTCGCCGGACAGCCGGTCCCGCCAGTGCGGGTGGTCGTGCAGCGCCAGCGCGGCGAAGACCACGTACCGGTCCACCGCGACGGTGGGGCGCAGCACGTTCAGCAGCTCCACGGCGGCGATCCGGCGCGGCAGCGGCAGGCCCCGCTCGTCCCGGTGCCCGGCCACGACCGCCAGCGCGCTGCCCTCGGGTGCGGGCACCGCGCCCGCGCGTACCCGCTCGATCAGCTCGCCGGCCCAGCGTTGCGCGTGCCGGCGGCCGAGCCGCCCGCGCCAGTGCCGGGGGCCCAGCGCGGCCGGTGACTCGATCATGGCGTGCATCTCGGCGGTCCGGCGCGGCACGTCGGCCTCGGCCAGCGGCACCCCGGCCCAGGCCCAGACCGTACGGGTCAGGATCCGGCCCACCTCGTCGTAGAGCACCACCGGCCCGCCCCGCGCCCAGACCGGGATCCGGGCCCGCCACTGCTCGTCGAAGACCTCCCCGAGGCGGCGGATCGCGGCCGGCGTCATGATCGACATGAACATCGCCTTGCGGACCCGGTGCGCCTCGCCGTCGAGGCCCTGCACACCACCGACGCCGGTGAGCGTGCGCTGCCCGCGCATCGGCATCGCGCCGCGCCTGACGAACCGCTCCTCGTCGTAGAACAACTCGGCGGCCTCCCGGCCGCGCAGGCAGATCGTCGGCTCCAGCAGCAGCCGGGTCTGGAAGACATCGGTGCCGAGGCGGTCGCAGCGGGCGCCGACGAAGCGGTAGCCCTCCCGGAGGAACGCGAGCGTGCTGTCCGGGCTCCGGTCGCTCGGCATGGTGCTCATCTCAGCTGCTCCTGACGCGGTTCGGCGGCCCTGCCTACCTACCCGGGCCGGCGCGGCCGAACCCTCCATTCCAGCAGCTCCGGCCCGTTGAGGGAGGGGCCGGCGACACGGACGCGTGCTGGCCCCTCCCCGGGCGCGGAAAAGCTGGTTGTCTCGGTGTCGCGGACCGGCGGCGACCGGCCCGCCGCCGCCGGCGCGACGTCCGGCGGCGCGGTCACCGGAGACGGGGGAGGACACCGATGCGTGACGACAGGGCGGTACGACGGCACCGCGAGGCGACGGCCCGGCTGCGCGGCGACCGCGGCGGCGGGCCGCTGATCGGCGCGCCCCGGCGCTCCGCGCCCCGCCCGCCGCGCCACTTCACAGTGCACCTGGGCTTCGCCGCCGCCGATCCCGCCGTCGCGCGGGAGCACGCGGTGGCGTACGCCGAAGCCCTCGGCCTGCTCCGCCCGGAGCTGGCGCTCGGCGCGGCGGCGTTGTCCCCGGCGGACGCCTGGCACCGCGCCGAGCGGCTGTTCTGCGACGCCCTCGGCCCCGACGGCGAGGGCTGTGCGGACGTGGCCGGCCACCCCGGCTTCCACCACGCGCCCGGTCCGGGCGGCCTCGGCTGGGGCGACGGTGACTGAGCCGCGCTCAGTCCAGGTCGAACTCGCCGTCCTGGGCGCCCGCGACGAACGCGTCCCACTCGGCCTGGGTGAAGACCAGCACCGGCCCGTCCGGCTCGGCGGAGTTGCGCATACCGATCAGGTCGTCGACGAATGCCACTTCGACCGCTCCCTCGGAGGTGTCGCCCTCAGCCCGCTGCCAAACCGCCCGGGAGAGGTCGAAATCGCCCTTGGGGTGCTGACCCATCGCTGTTCCTCCATCGCCACGCGTAACGAGACGGCCCGAGCGGACCACATCGGGCAGGATAAGCGGATGCCGAGCCTCACCCGTGCAGAGGCGACCGCGCGCCGCGCGTCGATCACCGTCGAGTCCTACGATGTGGACCTCGACCTGACCGGCGACGCCGAGCGGTTCCGCTCCGCCGTCACCATCCGGTTCCGGGCCACCCCCGGCGCCGAGACCTTCGTCGACGTCAAGCCGCGCCGACTCCTCGCCGTCCGCCTCAACGGCAACGACCTCGACCCGGCCCTGCTGGCCGGCGACCGGCTGCCGCTGACCGGCCTGGCCGAGGACAACACGCTCACCGTCGAGGCCGAGATGGCCTACTCCAACACCGGCGAGGGGCTGCACCGTTTCGTCGACCCGGCAGACGGCGAGACCTACCTCTACGCGCTGTCGTTCCTGGACGACGGGCCGCGCGTCTTCGCCGCGTTCGACCAGCCCGACCTGAAGGCCCCGGTGACGCTGACCGTCACCGCGCCGCCGGAGTGGACTGTCGCCGCCAACGGGCCGCTGGCCGACCGGCCCGCACCGGGGCGTTGGGAGTTCGCCACCACCAAACCCCTGGCCACCTACTTCGTCTCGCTGATCGCCGGGCCCTGGCACGTGCTGCGCGCCGAGCACGACGGCATCCCGCTCGGCCTCTACTGCCGGCGTTCGCTCGCCGCCCACCTGGACGCCGACGCCGACGAGATCCTCACCGTCACCCGGCAGTGCCTCGACCGCTTCCACCAGCTCTTCGCCGAGCGCTACCCGTTCGGCAAGTACGACCAGGCGTTCGTGCCCGAGTTCAACGCCGGCGCGATGGAGAACCCGGGCCTGGTCACGATCCGCGACGACTACGTCTATCGCTCCGCCGTCACCGACACCCAGCGGGAGTTGCGCGCCACCACCATCGCCCACGAGATGGCACACATGTGGTTCGGTGACCTGGTCACCATGAGCTGGTGGGACGACCTGTGGCTCAACGAGTCCTTCGCCGAATACCTCGGCACCCGGGTCACCGCCGAGGCGACCCGGTTCGACCGGGCGTGGACCACGTTCGCGAGCCACCGCAAGGCCTGGGGCTACACCGCCGACCAGCGCCCCTCCACCCACCCGGTGGCGCCGGAGGAGGTCGCAGACGCCGCGCAGGCACTGCTCAACTTCGACGGCATTTCGTACGCCAAGGGCGCCAGCGTGCTGCGCCAGCTCGTCGCCTGGCTCGGTGACGAGGCGTTCCTGGCCGGGCTGAACGCGCACTTCGCCGCGCACCGGTTCGGCAACGCCACGCTCGCCGACCTGCTGACCGCCCTGGGCGCGGCGAGCGGCCGCGACCTGGACGGCTGGGCGGAACGCTGGCTGCGCCGCGCGCAGGTGAACACGCTGCGGGTCGACACCGCCGTGGACGCCGACGGCCGGTGGACCGACGTGGCGATCGTGCAGACCGCCCCGGCGAGCCACCCGGTGCTGCGGCCGCACCGCATCGGGGTGGCCCACCACACCGCCGACGGTCCGGCGTACCGGTTCGAGGTCGACCTCGAACCGGACGCCGACGGCGGCCGGACGCCGCTGCCCGAGCTGGTCGGTCGGCCTGCCACCGGGCTCGTGCTGCCGAACGCCGGTGACCTGACGTTCGCCAAGATCCGCCTCGACCCGGCCTCGGCGGACGCGGTGCCGCTGCTGCTGCCGGGGCTCGACGATTCGCTGGCCCGGGCGCTGCTCTGGGCCGAGACGCTGGACGCGGTCACCGACGGGGAACGGCCGGCCGGCGCGCTCGCCGGGCTGATCGCGGCGGCGCTACCCGCCGAGACCGAAGTGACGATCGTCGAGGACGTGCTGCTGCTCAGCCGCCGGCTGATCGACCGCTACCTCGACCCGCTCGCCCGGGACGCGGCGCTGCTGCGGGTGGCGACCGCCTGCGCGGCGCTGCTCGACTCGGCGCCCGCGGGCGGCTCCCTGCAACTGGCGGCGGCGCGCGGCCTGATCGGTGCCACCACCGACACGGCCATGCTGACCGGCTGGCTCGCCGGCAAGGACGTGCCGCCAGGGCTCGCGGTCGACGCCGACCTGCGGTGGGCGGTGCTGCGCCGGCTCGTGGTGCTCGGCGCGGCCGGGGCGCCGGAGATCGACGCCGAGGCCGACGGCGACCGCAGCGCCACCGGCGCCGAGCAGGCCGCCGCGTGCCGGGCCGCGCTGCCCGACGCCGACGCGAAACGGGCCGCCTGGGAGATCGTCACGCGCAGCACCGAGCTGTCGAACCGGCTGGTCGAGGCGACCGCCGAGGGCTTCTGGCAGCCCGAGCAGGCCGAGCTGACAGCCGGGTACGTGGAGCGCTACTTCACCGACATGCCGGCGGCGGCGCGTCTGCGTACCGCCTGGGTGGCCGACGCGGTCACTGTCGCCGCGTACCCCCGCTACGCCGTGTCGCAGCCCACCCGGGAGATGGCCGCGGCGCTGCTGGCCCGCGACGACCTCACGCCCGGTCTGCGGCGGTGGGTGACCGACCTGGACGACGACATGCGCCGGGCGCTCGTGGCGCGGACGGCGGTGGCCGCCGCGTCGGCCTGACCGGGCACGCCGGGCGGGGGCGCACCCGCCCGGCGTGGCCGACCCCGCCCGGGCCCGTCCGAGACGCGGCCTACGATCGCTGGGTGGAGGAAGACATCCGGCGGATCGGCATCATGGGCGGCACGTTCGACCCGATCCACCACGGGCACCTGGTGGCGGCGAGCGAGGTGGCCGACCGGTTCGGCCTGGACGAGGTCGTCTTCGTGCCGACCGGGCAACCGTGGCAGAAGGCGGAGGAAGCGGTCACCCCGGCCGAGGACCGCTATCTCATGACGGTGATCGCCACCGCCTCCAACCCGCGTTTCCAGGTGAGCCGGGTCGACATCGACCGGGGCGGCCCCACCTACACCGTCGACACGCTGCGCGACCTGCACGCCGAGTACGGCCCGAAGGCGCAGCTGTTCTTCATCACCGGCGCGGACGCCCTGGAGCGCATCCTCTCCTGGAAGGATCTGGACGAGGCGCTCGAACTGGCCCATTTCATCGGCGTGACCCGGCCCGGTTTCGAACTCACCGACAAGCACCTGCCGGCCGACTCGGTGAGCCTGGTGCAGGTGCCGGCGATGGCGATCTCGTCGACCGACTGCCGTGCTCGCGTCGCCCGGGGCGAGCCGGTGTGGTACCTGGTGCCCGACGGTGTGGTGCAGTACATCGCGAAACGGCGTCTTTACCAGCGGTGATTCGCCCCGTTCCGTCCCGGTCCATGCCTGAAATCGACCAGAACTGACGAGTCGCCACACCGTCGGGTGTGAGACGCTTGGAGGGTCGCACTGTTGATCGAAGGAGAACGGTGACAGTTTCCGAACGCGCGCACGAGCTGGCGATGGCCGCTGCCCAGGCCGCGGCCGACAAGAAGGCACAGGACATCGTCATCATCGACGTGGGCGACCAGCTCGCGATCACCGACGCGTTCCTGCTGGCCGCCGCTCCGAACGAGCGTCAGGTGCTCGCCATCGTCGACGCCATCGAGGAGCGCCTGCTGGAACTGCCGGAGAAGGCCAAGCCGGTGCGCCGCGAGGGCGAGCGCGGCGGCCGCTGGGTGCTGCTCGACTACGTCGACATCGTGGTGCACGTCCAGCACACCGAGGAGCGCGAGTTCTACGCGCTGGACCGGCTCTGGAAGGACTGCCCGCAGATCCCGTTCACCGATCGCGACCTGGCCGACTCGGCCGCCGGCACCGCCACCGCCGAATGACCCGCCTGATCATCTGGCGGCACGGCAACACCGACTGGAACGCCGGCAACCGCGTCCAGGGCCAGACCGACGTACCGCTCAACGACCTCGGCCGGGAGCAGGCCCGGGCCGCCGCGCCGGTGCTCGCCGCGCTGCGCCCGGACGCGATCGTCGCCAGCGACCTGCGCCGGGCCGCCGACACCGCCGCCGCGCTGGCGGCGCTGACCGGGCTGCCGGTCCGCTCCGACGCCCGGCTGCGCGAACGGCACTTCGGCCAGTGGCAGGGCCTCACCCTGACCGAGGTGGCCGAGCGGTTCCCCGACGAGTACGCCCGCTGGCGGGCCGGCGACCCCGACCCCGGCGCCGGCATCGAACCCCTGGACGACCTGGGCGCCCGGCTCGGCGCCGGATTCCAGGACGCGGCCGACCTGGCCACCGGCGGCACCGTCGTGGTGACCACGCACGGCGGCGGCGCCCGGCAGGGCGTCGGGCACCTGCTCGGCTGGGACCACGCGGTGCTGCGCAGCCTCGGCTCGCTGGCCAACTGCCACTGGTCCGAGCTGCGCCACGACGACGTCCGGGGCTGGCACCTGCGCGCGCACAACGTCGGCCTGATCACCCAGCCGGCGCTCACCGACGCGTTCTGACACCTCCGGCCCCGGCACGTCACAGCGCCATCGGCTAGCGTGCCGGGCATGTCCGTCGCGGTCGTCACCGACTCCACCGCCTACCTGCCCCCCGACCTGGCCCGCGCCCGCGGCCTCACGGTCGTCCCGCTGACCGTCGTGCTCAACGGCGCGGAAGGGCTGGAGGGCGTCGAGACCTCGCCCGCCGACGCCACCCGCGCGCTGGGCGCCCGGCGGGTCTCGGTGAGCACGTCCCGGCCCGCGCCGGAACAGTTCGCGCAGGTCTACCGCAGGCTGCTCGCCGAGGGCGCCGACGGCGTGGTGTCCGTGCACCTGTCCGCCGAGCTGTCCGGCACGGTCGAGGCCGCCCGGCTGGCCGCCGCCGAGGTCGGCGACGACAAGGTCACCGTGGTCGACAGCCGATCCACAGGCATGGGCCTCGGCTTCCCGGCCCTCGCGGCCGCCGCGGCCGCCGCGAGGGGCGCCGACCTGACCGGGGTACGCGACGCGGCGCTGGACGCCGTCGCCCGGACCACCATCTACTTCTACGTCGACACGCTGGAGTTCCTGCGGCGGGGCGGCCGGATCAACGCGGCCGAGGCGCTGCTCGGCACCGCCCTCTCGGTCAAGCCGATCATGCACATGCCGGACGGCGCGATCGTGGTCAAGGACAAGGTCCGTACCGCCAGCCGGGGTGTGGCGCGCCTGGTCGACCTCGCCGTCGAGGCGGCAGACGACGCCGAGGTGGACCTCGCGGTGCACCACCTCGCCGCGCCGCAGCGGGCCGAGCAGCTGCTGACCGCGCTGACCGAGCGGCTGGGCGACCGCCTGCACGACACGTACGTCACCGAGGCCGGAGCGGTGGTCGCCGCCCACGCCGGGCCGGGGCTGGCATGCGTGGTGATCCACCGCCGCACGCCCTAGGGTGGCCGGATGAGCCCACTGTCGTACGTCGTCACCGGCGGCGGGCGCGGCGTCGGGCGGGCCATCGTGGAACGGCTCGCCGCCGACGGGGGAACCGTGGTCGTGGTCGAGCGGGACACCAGCGCGCTGGACTGGCTGGCCCGGCATCCGCTCGCCGACCGGCTGCACGCGGTGACCGGCGACGCCGGCGACGAGGCGGTCACCGACCGGGCCGCCGACCGCGCCGAGGCGCACGCGCCGCTGGGCGGCTGGGTCAACAACGCCGCCGTCTTCCGCGACGCCGACCTGCACCGCGCGCCCGCGAGCGAGGTCGTCGACCTGATCGCGCTCAACCTGCGCCCCGCCGTGGCCGGGGCCGGCACCGCCGTACGCCGGTTCCTGGCCGCCCGCACCGGCGGCGCGATCGTCAACGTCTCCTCCCACCAGGCACGCCGGGCGGTGCCCGGTGCGCTGCCGTACGCGACGGCGAAGGCCGCGCTGGAAGGGCTGACCCGGGCGCTGGCAGTCGACTACGGTCCCCGGGGGATCCGCGCCAACGCGGTGGCGCTCGGTTCCGTCCACACCGAACGGCACGCCGCCTACCTGGCCGGACTCGACCCGGTGGAGGCGGCGCACGTAGACGCGGAGATGGCCCGGCTGCACCCGGTCGGCCGGATCGGCCGCACCGACGAGGTGGCCGAGGTGGTCGCGTTCCTGCTCTCCGAACGCGCCTCGTTCGTCAACGGCGCTACGGTGCCGGTCGACGGTGGACGGGCCGCGCTCGGGCTGGACCCGGAGGCACGGCCGGCGTGACCCGCTGATCTGCCGGGCGCCGTGCCTAGCACGGCCACTGCTTGATCGGGTGCCTGTCCACAGCGCATCGGTCGTCCACAGGTGAGCGTTCACCGGCCGATGCGGGACGAACGATCGCCGTACCGTCCCGAGCCGTGCCAGACGACGAGGAGACGACGGTACGGCGGCGGCTCGCCCGGCTGTTCGGGTTCGCGGACGCCGCTGGTGTTCCGCCGATCCCCGCTGACCGCGTGGGCGGGTCGGGCCGGGCGGAGCGGTCCTCGCGGCGGCCGGGGCTGTCCCCGTCCGGGCCCGGCCGCGAGCCCGGACCCGAGGAAGCCGGGCCGTTCTTCGAGCCTGGGCCCGGGGAAGCCGGGCCGTTCTTCGAGCCCGGGTCCGGGGAAGCCGGGCGGGTCTTCGAGCCCGGGCCCGAGGAGGCCGGGCCGGTCTTCTTCGCGGCCGGGGCCGGCTCCGGGTCCGCCCACGGCGGCACCTGGCCCGATCTCCCTGCTCGGCCCGGGCGTGCGCCGGACGGGATCGAGCCGGGTTTCGGCCTGCGCCGTGGCTTCCCGGAGCACGACAGCGGGCGGGAGCATCCGTTCGGGACGGAGCCGGCCTCCGGCGATCCGGACGACGACGGAATCCACGACGCCCCGGCGACCGGGCGCGGCCTGTCCCGGCTGCCCGGCCCCGGTGCGTTCGATCCCGGTCGCCGGGGCGTCCGCGCGCTCGCGGCGGTGGCGGCAGTGGTGGTCGTGGCGGCAGCCGTCTGGGCGTGGCGCTCGCGTCCGAGCGCCGAAGCCGTCCAGCCGGTCGCGGCGTCCGCCGAGGCGCCGGTGACCGAAGCGGTTTCCGGGGCACCCGTGCCCGCGGGCTCATCCGGTCAGGTGGTGGTCGCGTTGGCCGGGAAGGTCCGGCGGCCCGGCCTGGTCCGTCTCCCGGCCGGCGCGCGAGTCGCCGACGCGATCGAGGCGGCGGGCGGTGCGCTGCCCGGCGTCGACACCGCCCTGCTCAATCCCGCCCGCAAGGTCACCGACGGGGAGCTGATCCTGGTCGGCGTCACCGCCCCGCCCGGCCAGGCCGCGCCCGGCCCGGCGGCGGGCGGCGGTGGAGCGCCGGGCGGCCCGGCGGCACCGGCCGGACCGGTCAACCTGAACACCGCCACCCTGGCCCAGCTCGACGCGCTGCCGGGCGTCGGTCCGGTGCTCGCCCAGCGGATCCTCGACCACCGGGACCGCAACGGCGGGTTCCGGTCCGTGTCCGACCTGCGCCAGGTCGACGGCATCGGCGACGCCCGGTACGAGCAGCTCAAGGAACTGGTGACGGTGTGAACGGCCGGCACGGGCAGTCCTCGGACCTCGATCGCCCCAGCTTCGCCGGTGCGGGCACCACCGAACGAGCCGGTGCCCGCGTGACGGGTACGGAGCGGGCTCGATCCGGCGCCGCGGCGAGCGCCGAGCGCGGCCGGGGCATTCCCGCGAGCTCCTTCACCGTCGACGGGGAGTCGGCGGGTCGCGACGCTCCCGACCTGCGGCTGGCCGGGCTGGCGGTGGCGGCGTGGCTCGCCGCGCTGGCCGGGCTGCACCTCAGCCTCGGGGTGACGGTGTGGGTGGCCGCCGTCGCCGCCGCGCTCGCCCTGCTCGCGGGCCTGCACCTGGGAGGTGTGCTGGGCCGGCCGGGTGTGGCGGCCCGCCGCTACGGCTGGATCGCAGTCGCCGTGCTGCTCGGCGTGCTCTGCGGGGCGGCGGCCACCGGCGCCCGCGTCGTGGTCCGCGACGCCGCTCCGGTCCGCGCGCTCATCGCCGACCGTGCCCAGGTCACCGCCGAGCTGGTGCTGCGCGACGATCCCCGCCCGGTACGCGGTGCGCCCGGGCGGCAACCGATGCTGCTGGTCCGCGTGGATCTGATCGTGCTCACCGGGCCCGACGGCGCGCGGGTCACCGGCCCGGTACGCGCCCTGGTGCTCGCCACCGACCCGGCCTGGCGTCCACTGCTCCCCGGGCAGCGGGTCACCAGCCGGGGACGGCTGTCCGCGCCGCGCGGCGGCGACCTGACCGCCGCCGTGCTCTCCACCACCGGCCCGCCCACGCCGCGCGGCGAGGCGTCGTGGCCGCAACGGGCCGCGGGCGTGCTGCGGACCGGGCTGCAACGGGCCTGCGAGCCGCTGCCCGACGCGCCGGGCGGGCTGCTGCCCGGCCTGGTGGTGGGCGACACCAGCCGGCTGCTGCCGGAGGTGGAGGAGGACTTCCGGGCCACCGGGATGACCCACCTCAACGCCGTGTCCGGGTCGAACGTGGCGATCGTCGTCGGGGCGGTGCTGCTGCTGGCACGCTGGGCCCGCGCCGGCCCGCGTACCGCCGCCGTGCTCTGCGTACTCGCGCTCGTCGGGTTCGTCATCCTGGTGCGGCCGTCGCCGAGCGTGGTGCGCGCCGCCGCGATGGGCGCGATCGGGCTCGCCGCGCTCGCCGCCGGGCGGTCCCGGTCGGCGCTGCCGGCGCTCGCCACCGCCGTCACCGGCCTGATCCTGTACGACCCGGACCTCGCCGGCGACCCGGGCTTCGCGTTGTCGGTGTGTGCCACCGGGGGACTGCTGCTGCTCGCGCCCGGGTGGCGGGACGCGCTGCGGCGCCGGGGCGTACCGGCCGGGCTGGCCGAGGCGCTCGCGGTGCCGGCCGCCGCGCAACTGGCCTGCGGCCCGGTCATCGCCGGGCTGTCCGCGACGGTGAGCCTGGTGGCGGTGCCGGCGAACCTGCTCGCGGTGCCCGCCGTCGCGCCGGCCACCGTGCTCGGGGTGCTGGCGGCGGTGCTGTCACCGCTGTGGCCGGGCGGCGCGGAGTTCCTGGCCTGGCTGGCGAGCTGGCCGGCGCGCTGGCTGGTGGCGGTCGCCGCATACGGGGCGGACCTGCCCGCCGGGAACCTCCCGTGGGCGGGCGGGGTGGCCGGCGCCCTGCTGCTGGCGGCGGTGAGCGTGGCGCTGCTGCTCGGCTTCCGGCGACGCGGGGCGCGGCGGCTGATCGCTGTCGTCGCGGTGGCTGTGGTGCTCGGTGCGGTGCCGATCCGGCTGCTCGCCTCCGGCTGGCCGCCGCGCGGCTGGGTGGTGGTGGCGTGCGCGGTGGGGCAGGGGGACGCCGTGGTGCTGCCGGTCGCCGCCGGCCGGGCCGTCGTGGTCGACGCCGGCCCGGAGCCCTCCGGCGTGGACGCCTGCCTGCGCCGCCTTGGCGTACGCGAGGTGCCGCTGCTGGTGGTCAGTCACTTCCACGTCGACCACGTCGGCGGGGTGGCCGGGGTGTTCCGGGGGCGGCGGGTGGGCGCGGTGGTGGGTCCGTCCTGGTCCGAGCCGCCCTACGGCGCCGCCCAGGTACGCGAGGCGGCCCGCCGGGCCGGTGCGCCGCTCGCCTCGGTGCGGGCGGGCTGGCGGTGGCGGGCGGGTGCGGTGGACCTGGCAGCTGTCGGTCCGCCGTATCCGCTGCGGGGCAGCCGGTCCGATCCGAACAACAACTCGCTGGTGCTGGCCGCCACAGTGGGCGGGGTACGGATCCTGCTCACCGGTGACGCCGAGACCGAGGAGCAGCGGGCGATGCTGGAGACGACGCCGGCCGCCGCGATCCGGGCGGACGTGCTGAAGGTCGCCCACCACGGGTCGGCGTACCAGGCACCGGAGTTCCTGGCCGCGGTGCGTCCGGCGGTGGCGCTGGTGTGCGTGGGTGTCGACAACGACTACGGGCATCCGAACGCGGGGCTGCTGGACCGGCTGACCCGGGGTGGCGCCCGGGTGCTGCGTACCGACGTCGACGGGGACGTCGCCGCGGTCCGGGCGGGCGACGGTCTCGTGGTGGTGAGGCGCGGCCGCGAGTCCGAACCGTCACGATGAACGGGGATCTTGTGACGTTAAGCGGTAGATCAAGGCAAATGTCTGGATTTGCGCTGTGTGCGGGCTGCGCCGTCACAGTCCCCGATGAGCGGGCCCGGCAGGGTCGGAGGGCGTGCGAGTATGGGCGACGTGACCCCCGCCGACCTGCCTCCTATTGTGCTCGTCCTCGGCGACGAGGAGCTGCTCGCCACGCGAGCGGTCACCGAAGCCGTCGCCCGGGCTCGCGAGGTCGACCCCGACGTGGACGTGCGGGAATACCAGGCCGGCACGCTCACTGTCGGCGAGATCGCCGAGATGCTCAGCCCGTCGCTGTTCGGCGGTCGCCGGGTGCTCGTGCTCCGCTCCGGCCAGGACGCCCGCAAGGACCTGTCCACCGCGCTGCTGGCATACGCGAAGAACCCCGACCCGGACGTGCAACTGGTGGTGCTGCACCTGGGCGGGGCCAAGGGCAAGGCGTTCGCCGACGGCCTGCGTGCGGCGGGTGCCACAGTGGTGCCGGCGGTCAAGCTCAAGGGCGACCGGGAGCGGGCCGCCTTCGTGCGGGACGAGATCCGCCGCATCGGCGGCAAGTGCTCGCCCGACGCGGCCGACGCCCTGGTCGCCGCAGTCGGCAACGACATGCGCGAGCTGGCAGCCGCCTGCTCGCAACTGGTCGCCGACACCGACGGGCGCATCGGCGCCGACACGGTCGCCCGGTACTACCGGGGCCGGGCCGAGGTGACCGGCTTCACCGTCGCCGACGCGACGATGATCGGTGACGTGCCAGGCGCGCTGGAGGCGCTGCGGTGGGCGCTGCACGTCGGCGTCGACCCGGTGCCGATCGCCGACGCGCTGGCCGACGGCGTACGCACCGTGGCCCGGGTCGCCGCCGCCGGCCGGGGTAACGCGTTCCAACTGGCCAAGACGCTCGGCATGCCGGCGTGGAAGATCGAGAAGGCTCAGGTACGCGCCCGGGGCTGGACGCCGGAGGGGCTGGTCGAGGCGATGCGGGTGGCCGCCGAGTGCAACGCGGCGGTGAAGGGCGGCGCCGACGACCGCGCGTACGCGCTGGAGCGGGCCGTGTTCTCGGTGGCCGCGGCCCGGCAGGGCGGCGCCCGGTGACCCGAGCGTGGTCGACGGTGGCCACGGACGAGGAGCGGTACCGACCGCTCTACGCCCGGGTGCTCGGACTGCGCTTCATCAACCCGGGTGGGGTGCTCTGTTTCCTCTTCTTCGAGGGCGCGATGGCGCTGGCCGTCCTGCTCGCGCTCGCGGAGCTGGTGAGCTGGTGGGCGGTGGTGGTGCTGCCGATCGCGGTGGCCGCAATGGTCAAGCTCAACGACGTGGTGGCCGAGGTGGTCGTCCGCACCGCGGCGCAGGTGCCGGAGCAGGAGCGGGACCGCTTCCGCCGGCAGATGGAGCCGGTGATCGGGCGGGCCCGGGTGCCGGCCAGCGCCCGCGCGATGCCGGTCGCCGGCTCCCGAGGCGTCCGCTACCACCACCCGCAACGGTCGACGTTCCACCACCCAGGCGAGCGGTAGCACGCGTCGCCCGTGAGCACGCAGCAGATCTTGGTACGAAACGGCCCCTGTGGGGGCCACCTCGTACCAAGATCTCGCGCTGGTGTGCCGGCGCGATCAGGGGAGGGCGGACGGGCGGAAGCCCCGTGGGCACGATGGCCCCGGGGCTTCCGGTGTGATCTGTAGCGCTGGTCAGGCGGAGAACGAGGCGACGCGCTTGGCGATCGCCGACTTCCGGTTGGCCGCCTGGTTCAAGTGGATGACACCCTTGCTGGCAGCCTTGTCCAGCTTGCGGGTGGCCTCACGCATGAGCACGGTGGCCTTCTCGGTGTCGCCCGCCTCGGCAGCCTCGTGGAACTTCCGGATGGCGGTCTTCAGCGACGACTTGACCGACTTGTTACGCAGCCGGCGCTTCTCGTTCTGCCGGTTGCGCTTGATCTGGGACTTGATGTTCGCCACGCGACAGCCTCGTCTTGATAGCTCGGGTTGGTCTGCTTTCGCGCACGACGAGCATGCGTCATCGCCGCGCGAAAAGCCAGGCTACCAGGTCGGCCCCGGACGAGCCAAAACGCCTCCGCCCGGCCCTTCCGGCACCGCCACCATCCTGCCCTCGCGACCAGGGATCACGCCAGGCCGGACCGGTTCCCGGGCTGGGCGCGGGAGACGTCCCCGCCCTCCCGGCGAAGCGGTGTGGATCAAGAGGTGGGACGAGCCCAGGACCAGCCCCGCCGCTCGGCCAGCCAGCCGAGCGCCTGCTCCCCGCTCCAGCGCTGGTGGGCGCGCAGGTCCGGGGAGCCGTTCGGCGGCCCGGCCGCGGCGCCGGTCAGGTAGTAGCCGGCCAGCGCGGCGAGCGTCACGTCCAGCGCGTCGCCGGGCGCTCCGGCCGCCGCCGGGTGACCGGCGAACGCGGCGTCCGCGTCCAGGCCGCTGGCGTACGCGGTGAGCAGCAGCCCGGCCAGGTCGAACCAGGCCGGTCCGTGGCAGAGCCAGGGCCAGTCGCACAGCCAGGCCCGTCCCTCGGGGCCGATCAGGAGGTTGTCCACCCGCAGGTCGCCGTGGGCGAGCCCGGGGGCGGCGTCGGCGTACCCGGGCAGGCGCGACTCCAGCGCGACCAGCTCGGCCAGCGGGGCGCCGGCGGCCGGCTCGGGCAGCGGCTCGCGCCCGGCGGTCACCTCGCCCCACCAGAGGATGTCGTCGCGGGCCAGGTCGGCGAGGCGGGGGAGCCGGAGCGCGGCCAGCTCCGCGGGCGGGTCGGCGAGCGCGGCGGCCACTTCGGCGTACGTGGCGAGGGCGGCGTCCAGCTCGGCCGGCGCCCAGGGCAACCGGGGGGTGTGCCCGTCGATCGCGTCGAGCGCGAGCGCGTACCAGCCGGACTCGGTGAGGGCCCAGCGCGGCCGGGGCACCGGCAGCCCGGCCGGGAGCCGGGCCAGGACCGCCGCCTCGTGGGCGTACCAGTCGACCAGGTGCCGTTGCCCGTGCAGCGCCGCCGCCTTGACGAACACGCGCTCCCCGGCGGGGCCGGTCAGCACGGCGGTGAAGCCGCTGGTGAACCCGCCGGTCGCCACCCGTACCGCCGCCGGTGGACCGCCGATCCGGGCGGCCAGCGCGTCGCGCAGCCCGGCCGGCAGGTCGGGCCAGCCGGGCCGGACGGCTGTCGACCCGTACGGAACCGGCGGTAGGGAGATCGCGCGCACCGCACCATGCTGCCGCACCGGCGGCGCGCGTCGGGCCGGCGCGTCGGTGGGCTCTGCCAGACTGCCCACCATGAGGACCGACGAGTTCTGGCAGTTGATCGACGACGCCCGCGCCGGTGCCGGGGGAGAGCCCGACGCGGTGGCCGCCCGGGCGGTCGCGCTGCTGGCCGAGCGCGACCCGGAGGAGATCGTCGGCTACGCCCACCACCAGCGGCGGGTGCTCGCCGCCTCCTACAAGGTCGACCTGTGGGGTGCGGCCTACCTGATCAACGGGGGCGCCTCGGACGACGGCTTCGAGTACTTCCGGGGCTGGCTGATGACGCAGGGGCGGACGGTGTTCGCCAAGGCGGTCGGCGACCCGGACGCGCTGGCCGGGCTGCCGCAGGTGCGGGCCGCCGCGCTCAGCGGCGAGGAGTTCGAGTGCGAGCAGATGCTGGCGGTGCCGTGGGACGCGTACCGGAAGGCCACCGCGTCCGACCTGCCGGCCGAGCGCGACCCGGTCCCGGTGCCCGACCTGAACGACTTCTGGGACTTCGACGACGAGGAGGAGGCCCGCCGCCGGCTGCCGAGGCTGGCCGCCCTGTTCGTCGAGCCACCTGTGGAATAGCCGTGGAGTGAAGGGGGAGTCCGGGCGCGTCCCGGAGGACGTGGGACCATGGAGCGGGCCGGCGGCGCGCCGGCCCGCTCACGTCAGCCGACCAGAACGGACCGCTGTGCCACCGACGCTCGATCCCGGCGCGAACGCTCCTGGTGCCACCGACCCGGCGCGCATCCGGAACTTCTGCATCATCGCCCACATCGACCACGGGAAGTCGACCCTGGCCGACCGGATGTTGCAGCTCACCGGTGTGGTCGACCCCCGGCAGATGCGCGCGCAGTACCTGGACCGGATGGACATCGAGCGCGAGCGCGGCATCACCATCAAGAGCCAGGCCGTGCGGATGCCGTGGACGATCCGTGAGGGCGACCGGGCCGGCGAGGCCGCCGTGCTCAACATGATCGACACCCCGGGGCACGTCGACTTCACCTACGAGGTGTCCCGTTCGCTGGCCGCCTGCGAGGGCGCGCTCCTGCTCGTCGACGCCGCGCAGGGCATCGAGGCGCAGACCCTGGCGAACCTCTACCTGGCGCTCGAGAACGACCTGCGCATCATTCCGGTGCTCAACAAGATCGATCTGCCGGCCGCCCAGCCCGAGAAGTACGCCGAGGAGCTGGCCCACCTGATCGGCGGCGACCCGTCGGACTGCATCCGGGTCTCCGGCAAGACCGGCGACGGTGTGCCCTACCTGCTGGACGAGATCGTCCGGCAGTTCGTGCCGCCGGTGGGTGAGGCCCAGTCACCGGCCCGCGCGATGATCTTCGACTCGGTGTACGACGTCTACCGGGGCGTGGTCACGTACGTCCGGGTGATCGACGGCCGGATCTCGGCCCGGGACCGGATCAAGATGATGTCCACCGGCGCGGTGCACGAGCTGCTGGAGATCGGCGTCATCTCGCCGGAGATGGTCAAGGCCGACGCGCTCGGCGTCGGCGAGGTGGGCTACCTGATCACCGGCGTGAAGGACGTGCGCCAGTCCCGGGTCGGTGACACGGTCACCATCAACGGCAATCCGGCCAAGGAGGCCCTCGGCGGCTACAAGGACCCGAAGCCGATGGTCTACTCGGGGCTCTACCCGATCGACGGCTCGGACTACCCGAACCTGCGCGAGGCGCTGGACAAGCTCAAGCTCAACGACGCCGCGCTGGTCTACGAGCCGGAGACCTCCGGCGCGCTGGGCTTCGGCTTCCGCTGCGGCTTCCTCGGCCTGCTGCACCTGGAGATCATCCGGGAGCGGCTGGAGCGCGAGTTCAACCTCGACCTCATCTCCACCGCCCCGAACGTGGTCTACCGCGCCATCCAGGAGGACGGCGAGGAGATCGTGGTCACCAACCCGAGCGAGTACCCGACCGGCAAGATCGCCGAGGTGTACGAGCCGACGGTGCGGGCCACGGTGCTGACCCCGAACGACTACGTCGGCGCGGTGATGGAGCTGTGCCAGGGCCGCCGGGGCAGCCTGCTCGGCATGGACTACCTCTCCGCCGACCGGGTGGAGCTGCGTTACACGCTGCCGCTGGCCGAGATCATCTTCGACTTCTTCGACCAGCTCAAGAGCCGTACGAAGGGTTACGCCTCGCTCGACTACGAGCCCTCCGGCGAGCAGGCGTCCGACCTGGTGAAGGTGGACATCCTGCTGCACGGCGAGCCGGTCGACGCGTTCAGCGCGATCGTGCACAAGGACAAGGCGTACACGTACGGGACGACGATCGCGGCGAAGCTGCGCACGCTGATCCCGCGCCAGCAGTTCGAGGTGCCGATCCAGGCGGCGATCGGCAGCCGGGTGATCGCCCGGGAGACCATCCGCGCGATCCGCAAGGACGTGCTCGCCAAGTGCTACGGCGGTGACATCAGCCGTAAGCGCAAGCTGCTGGAGAAGCAGAAGGAGGGCAAGAAGCGGATGAAGATGGTGGGCCGGGTGGAGGTCCCCCAGGAGGCGTTCATCGCGGCGCTGTCGTCCGACTCCGGCGACGGCAAGCCCGCCGGCAAGAAGTAGCCGTCAGAGCCCACGAACCGGCCGGCGTCCTCTCCTGCGAGGGTGCCGGCCGGTCGCGTACCCAGGGAATTTTCAGCTTGTGGCAGCGCTCCCACCTGCGGATTCGGCCAGGCCGGGGGAGCGGCGGTCGATGCGGCCGGTTTCGGTTTTCGATGCGTCGGGCACTTAGCGGGCACGACAGCAAACGCACAGAACGTGCGAAATCGTTTAGGAGGACCGACCGTGGAGTTCACCGTCTGGGGCATCATCACCGCGCTCGTCGTGGGTCTGATCGTCGGCGCGCTGGGCCGGCTGGTCGTGCCGGGCCGTCAGAACATGCCGATGTGGCTGCACATGGTGATCGGCGTCGGCGCCGCGCTGCTGGGTACCGTCCTGGCCCGCGCGCTCGGCATCGCCACGCAGACCGCCGGCATCGACTGGGCCGAGCTGGCCGTGCAGGTCGTGCTCGCCGCCATCGGTGTGGCCCTGGTGGCCGGCGTCGGCCGCCGCCGCAGCGTCTCGCGTTACTGATCGACGCACCACGCGCCTCGACGGGCGCCCGGCCGCACCGGCCGGGCGCCCGTCGGCGCATTCGGCGCATTGAACCCTGTCGGTGCGCCGGGCCCGCCCGCCGCGCCGGGTTTCGGGGCGAAGTAGCAGGTCAGGGTACGTCTGAACAATTCGTCACCGGAGTCGGTTTGGATTTCCGGGCGGTCGGGAACTTAGCGATCACGACAGTAACCACACAGGAATGTGTGACCCGATCTTAAGGAGGAGGGCGACCATGGAGCTCACCGTTTGGGGCATCATCACGGCGCTGGTCGTTGGTCTGATCGTCGGCGCGCTGGGCCGGCTGGTCGTGCCGGGCCGTCAGAACATGCCGATCTGGCTGCACATGCTGATCGGTGTCGGCGCCGCGCTTCTGGGCACGATCGTGGCCCGGGCCTCCGGCTTCGCCGAGACCGCCGGTATCGACTGGCGCGAGCTGATGCTGCAGGTGCTGTTCGCCGCGATCGGCGTGGCCCTGGTGGCCGGCGTCGGCCGTCGCCGCGGCGTCTCGCGCTACTGACCCCGCACCCCGCGCCTCGACGGGCGCCCGGCCTCACCGGCCGGGCGCCCGTCGGCGTGTGCGGGGGGCCCCGAACAGCCCGGTCGGCATCGATGTCGGCCGGGCTCCGGCTGCGATACGGTCGCCTGTGCCCTCCGTCACGCACACCCCCTGTTGTAAAGGAAATTTACCTACTAAGGTGCGGCGGAGAAGGTTAGTGCCAAACGGCCCTGAGGGAGATATGGCGTGAACAGGTGGAAGCGGCTGGCTCCGGTCACCGCCATCGTGGCGTCGGCCGCGTTGGTGCTGACCGCGTGCGGTGGCTCCGGCGACGACGACAGCGCCGCCGACAACAGCAAGCTCACTGTGTGGATGATGGGTGAGGGCGGCGACGCCCAGACCAAGTTCCTCGACGGTGTCGAGGCGGAGTTCAAGAAGAAGCACCCCGAGACCGACGTCGTGGTGCAGTACATCCCCTGGCTCGAAGCGCCGAAGAAGTTCCAGGCCGCGCTGGCCGGCGGCGAGGGCCCGGACGTCACCGAGCTGGGTAACACCGAGACCCAGGGCTGGGCCGCGCAGGAGGCCCTGGCCGACGTCAGCGACAAGTTCAACGGCTGGTCCGAGGGCAAGGACATCCTGCCCGACCTGGTCAAGAACGCCCAGCTGGACGGCAAGCAGTACGGCGTGCCGTGGTACGCCGGCGTACGCGCCGTCTACTATCGCACCGACTGGTTCGCCGAGGCCGGCGTGAAGCCGCCGACGAACTGGGAGGAGATGGTCGCCGCCGCGAAGGCCGTGCAGGCCAAGAAGCCCGGCACCTATGGCATCGCCCTGCCCGGCAACTCCGAGCTGCCGTTCTACTCCTTCCTCTGGGGTGCCGGCGCGGAGATCGCCACCAAGGAGGGCGACAGCTGGAAGTCCGGCTACAACACCCCCGAGGCGCAGAAGGCGGTCAAGTTCTGGACCGACCTGGTGACCGTGCACAAGGTCGCCCCGCCGGCCGCCGCCGGGTGGAACGAGGTCGACGCCCGTACCCAGTTCGCCACCGGCAAGGCCGCCATGGCGTTCGCCGGTAGCTGGCAGGGCGGCGCGATGAAGAAGGACAACCCCGACATCGAGAAGGTGTGGGGCACGTTCCCGATCCCCGGCCCGGACGGCAAGGCCGCCCCGGCGTTCGCCGGCGGCTCCGACATCGCCATCTGGAAGGACAGTAAGCGGGCGGCGCTGGCCTGGGACTACATGACCGTGCTGCTGAGCAAGCAGAAGGACAAGGAGTTCGCCAGCAGCCTCGGCTTCTTCCCGGTCTACCAGGATCTGGTGAGCAGCGGCGACTACGCCAACGACAAGGTGATGGCCGCGTTCGCCACCGCCATCCAGAACACCAAGCTGACCCCGCTCACCCCGAAGTGGGTCGAGGTCAGCCGGACCAAGACGGTGACCCAGGCGATGAACAGCTCGGTCATCAAGGGCCAGAAGACGGTCGAGAAGGCCACCGCCGACGCGGCCACCGAGATCGAAAGCATCCTCAACGCCAAGTGACCACGCTGACCGAGGCCACCGGCGAGGCCGCCGCGCGGGAGACCCCCGCGCGGCGGCGCCGTCGCCGGGTGGACCACCTTCCGTACCTGCTCCTGCTGCCCTGCCTGGCGATCATCGCCGTGTTGCTGCTCTGGCCGCTCGGCCAGGTCGTGTGGATGTCCTTCCACAAGCTGGACAGCGTCCGGCAGCTGCGCGGCGACCGCGAGTGGCCGTGGGTCGGCCTGGCCAACTACGCGCAGATCCTCGGCGACCCGTTCTTCCGTACGGTGCTGCGCAACACGGTGCTGTTCGCGCTCGCCAACGTGGCGCTCACGATGATCCTCGGCACCCTGGTCGGGCTGCTGCTCAACCGCCTGGGCAAGAAGATGGCCACGTTCGTGGCGAGCTGCGTGATGCTCGCCTGGGCCACCCCGGCGCTGACCGGCACGATCGTCTGGAAGTGGATCTTCGACGACACGAGTGGCCTGGTCACCTGGCTGTTCAACAAGCTCCCCGACGGGCTCTCCACGGCCCTGTTCGGGCGCAGCGACTGGACCGGGTACGGCTGGTTCAACGACCCGCTGCTGTTCTTCGCCATCCTGACGCTGGTGGTGGTCTGGCACTCGTTCCCGTTCATCGCGGTGAGCGTGCTGGCCGGGCTCAAGAGCGTGCCGACGGAGTTGCAGGAGGCGGCCCGGGTCGACGGCGCCGGGCCGTGGAAGGTGTTCTGGTCGGTCACGTTCCCGGTCCTGCGGCCGGTCTTCGGCATCCTCGTGGTGCTCTCCACGATCTGGGACTTCAAGGTCTTCACCCAGCAGTTCGTGCTGGCCGGCGGCACCCAGGACCGGTCGACGTTCATGCTGTCGATCTACTCGTACGCGGAGGCGTTCTCGCCGCCGCCCAAGTACGGCCTCGGCTCGGCCATCGCGGTCATCCTCACCGTGATCCTGCTCGTGGTGACCGCCCTGTACGTCCGCATGGTGCTGCGGCAGGAGGACGAATGATGAAGAAGATCGCCCTCAACGGCGCGGGCCTGCTGGTCGCGCTCTTCGCCGCGTTCCCGGTCTACTGGATGGTGGCGACCTCGCTGAAGCCCAACCGGGAGATCTTCTCGTCCACGCCCCGGCCGGTGCCGGCGGAGCCGACGCTGGAGCACTACCGGGAGATCCTCACCGGCAACCTCATCCCGGGCGTGACGTTCGCCGACTTCTTCCTCAACAGCGCGCTCGTCGCGCTGGCGACGGTGCTGCTCAGCGGGCTGGTCGCGCTGCTCGCGGCGACCGCCGTGGCCCGGTTCCGGTTCAAGCTGCGCACCACGTTCCTGATCATGCTGCTGGTGGTGCAGATGATCCCGCTGGAGGCGCTTGTCATCCCGCTGTTCCTGATGATCCAGCGGCTCGGCCTCTACAACACGCTGCCCAGCCTGATCCTCACGTACCTCGGTTTCTCACTGCCGTTCGCGGTCTGGATGCTGCGCGGCTTCGTCGCGGCGGTGCCGAAGGAACTGGAGGAGGCCGCCGCCATCGACGGGGCCAGCCGGGCCCAGACGTTCCGCAAGGTGCTGTTCCCGCTCGTCGCGCCCGGCCTGGTCGCCACCAGCATCTTCTCGTTCATCACCGCCTGGAACGAGCTGATCTTCGCGTTGACCTTCATCAACGACCAGCAGAAGTACACCCTGCCGGTGGCCATGACGTTCTTCTTCGGCCGCGACGACACCGCCTGGGGCTCGGTGATGGCCGCGTCCACGCTGTTCACCCTGCCGGTGATCGTGTTCTTCCTGCTGGTGCAGCGCCGGATGGTCTCCGGTCTGGTCGCCGGAGCGGTGAAGGGCTGAGCGCCGGGGTGATCCGGCGCCGGTCAGGCGGCGAACACCTCGGCGCGCACCTCGGTGGCCGGGTCGCCCTTCACCCGGGCCCAGGAGCCCTGCTCGGCGGTCCACTCCAGGTTGCCGAAGCGGACCTTCTTCACGCCGTGGTCGTCGGCGTGCGAGACCAGCCAGTGCGCGTACCGCCAGCCGTTGCGGTCGTCACCGGCCGGCACGGTGAGCGCGGTCAGGTCCGTCGCCGTGGGCAGCCGGGGCAGCCCCCAGTCCAGCGACAGGCTCTCCAGCACGGCGCTGGCGGCGGCCGGGCCGCGCATCGTCGGCGGTGAGGAGACGGTGCAGGCCACCGCGCCGGTCGCGTGGCCGAGCAGCGCCCGGGTGAGGACCTCCGACTCGTCCGCCCACTTCTCGTACGCCTCGGGGAACGCCGACCGCTGCACCCGCTGGGCGGCGTCGGTGACCCGCATCCGCTCCCAGCCCTTGACCTTCTTCAGCGCGGCGTAGAACTTGTTCGCCGAGTACCGCGGGTCCTGCACCTGCTCCGGGGTGCCCCAGCCCTGGCTCGGGCGCTGCTGGAACAGGCCGAGCGAGTCGCGGTCGCCGTGCGCGATGTTGCGCAGGTGCGATTCCTGGTACGCGGTCGCCAGCGCCACCACCACCGCCCGCTCGGGCATCCTGCGTTGCATCCCGATGGCCGCGATGGTGGCCGCGTTCGCCATCTGGTCGGCGCCGAGCACCACCTCGCCGTCCGCCTTGACCGTGCAGGTCCGGCTGGCCAGCGGCAGCCGCAGGTGCTCGCCGAACTGCTTGGTCACGACATAGACCGCGAGCAGTGCCAGCACGCACACCGCCACACCGGCCGCCACGATCGCCCCTCGCGTCCGCACCCGCACCCCCTGTCCCGACAGTCCGACAAGCGTACGTCCCATCCGCCGGCGCGGGCCTCGGCCGACCGGCGGGCCCCAGGTCGGCTCACCCGGGGCCCGCCGTACGGCTCAGTCGCCGGCGGGCACCCAGGCGGCGGGACGCTTCTCCCGGAACGCCATCACGCCCTCGCGTCCCTCGTCGGAGAGGAAGTACCCGGTGGACAGCGCGGCCAACTCGGCGATCTCGGCCCGCAGGTCAGGCCCGGCGGGCCGGCGCAGCAGCTCCTTCGCCCCGGCCAGCGCCCCGGGCGCGCCCCTGACGAGCGAGTCGCAGTAGCGCGCGACTGCGGCGTCCAGCTCGTCGGCCGGCACCGCGGCGGTGACCAAGCCGATCTCGGCGGCGCGGTGGCCGTCGAACGTGTCGCCGGTCAGGTACAGCTCGGCGGCGGCGCGCTGGCCCAGCCGGGGCAGCACGGTCGCCGAGATCACCGCCGGGATCACCCCGATCCGCACCTCGGTGAACGCGAACGTCGCCTCCCGCGCGCAGACCGCCAGGTCGGCGGCGGCGATCAGGCCCAGCCCGCCGGCCCGGGCCGGGCCGGCCACCTTCGCCACCACCGGCTTCGGGCATTCCCGCACCGCCACCAGCACGTCGCCGAGCATCCCGGCGGGCACGGTGCCGCTGGCGTACGCGGCGGCGGTCTCCTTCAGGTCGGCGCCGGAGCAGAAGACCGGGCCGGTGTGGTCGAGCACGATCGCGCGTACCGCGTCGTCGGCGACCGCGTCGGCCAGCCCGGCCAGCAGCTGGGTCATCAGGGGCGTGGAGAGCGCGTTGCGATTGTGCGGGCTGTCCAGGGTGAGGGTGGTCACCCCACGGGCCGTGGCGACTCGCACGAGAGCGTCCGGAGAGGTCATGCCGGGCACACTAGTGGCCATGCCCGGCGTCCTTCCAGAAGGCGAACCCGTCCCGCGCGACGGATCGCTGCCCGCCACCGCCCGTCGCGCCGTCGGCGCGCGCGGCTTCGGCGTGTACGTCCACGTCCCGTTCTGCGCCAGCCGGTGCGGTTACTGCGACTTCAACACGTACACCGCCGCGGAGCTGGGCGGCGGGGCGAGCCGGGAGACGTACGCCGACTCCGTGCTGGCCGAACTGGCGCTGGCCGCCCGGGTGCTGGGCGACTCGCCGCCGCAGCGGGTGGACACCGTGTTCGTCGGCGGCGGCACGCCGACCCTGCTGCCCGCCGACGACCTGGCCCGGATCCTCGACGGCATCGACCGCGTCTGGGGGCTGGCCGCCGACGCCGAGGTGACCACCGAGGCCAACCCCGAGTCGGTGAGCCCGGAGTCGCTCAAGACGCTGCGGGCGGCCGGCTACACCCGGATCTCGCTGGGCATGCAGTCCGCCGCGCCGGGGGTGCTCGCGGTGCTCGACCGGCGGCACAGCGCGGGCCGGGCCGCCGCCGCCGCGCTGGAGGCCCGCGACGCCGGGTTCGAGCACGTCAACCTGGACCTGATCTACGGCACGCCGGGCGAGACAGCAGAGGACTTCGCCACCTCGCTGGCCCAGGTGGTCGACGCCGGGGTGGACCACGTCAGCGCGTACGCCCTGATCGTGGAGGACGGCACCCGGCTGGCCGCGCGGATGCGCCGGGGTGAGCTGCCGTACCCCTCCGACGATGTGGCGGCGGACCGTTACCTGGCCGCGGAGGAGGCGCTCGGCGCGGCCGGATTCTCCTGGTACGAGGTGTCGAACTGGGCCCGCTCGGCGGCGGCCCGGTGCCGGCACAACCTGCTCTACTGGACCGGCGCCGACTGGTGGGGCCTGGGCCCGGGGGCGCACAGCCACGTCGGCGGCGTGCGCTGGTGGAACGTCAAGCACCCGAGCGCGTACGCGGCGCGGCTGGCCGAGGGCGCCTCGCCCGCACTGGCCCGGGAACAGCTCAGCCCGGGCGAACAGCACATGGAGGACGTGATGCTGCGGGTGCGGCTCGCCTCCGGGCTGCCGCTGGACGTGCTGGACGCCGGCGGCCGGACGGGCGCCGAGCGGGCCCGGGACGCCGGGCTGCTCGACGCCGGGGCGTACGCGCGAGGGCTTGTGGTGCTGACGCTGCGCGGCCGGCTGCTGGCCGACGCGGTGGTACGCGACCTGCTGCCGTGACCGGCACCGGCCGGCCGCCCCCTCGGCCGGCCGGCGGTGTCACTTGACGAAGTTGTAGGTCATCGGATAGCGGTACAGCACGCCCTCGTTGGCCTTGACCCCGCCGATGATCCCGAAGATCAGCGGCACCAGCCAGACCAGCATCGGGACGAAGAACAGGATCCCGCAGGTGATGACCGTGATCACCCAGGCGAGCACGCTGGCGATGGTCCAGGTGATCTGGAAGTTCAGCGCCGAGACCGCGTGGGCGCGGACGGTCGGCGACTGCTGACCCCGGGTCATCATCGCGATCAGCGGGGCGACCCAGCCGAGCAGGCCGCCGCCGACGATGACACCGGCCGCGCCGCCGAAGTGCGCCACCAGGGCCCACGTCTTCTCGTCGCTGTTCGCGTATCCGGCGGGGCCGTAGCCGCCACCGGCGGGGTAGCCGGCGCCGTAGCCGGGCGTGCCGCCCGGCGGGGGGTAGCCGCCCGGAGGCGGATAGTCGCCGGGCGGGGGATAGCCGCCGGCACCCGGAGCCCCGGACAGTGGAGCGGTGGGCGGTTCGCTGCCCGGCGACGAGCCGTATGGCGCCGACGGGTCGGGCTGGGGTCCGTAGTCCCCTGCCCCCGGTGGGCGAGGAGGTTCAGTCATGGTCGCCACGGTAGGTGCACGGGTCAACTCGCACCAGAGCGACACAGACCGACGATGACCGGCTGTTCGGGCCGATCGGGCCGGGCCGTGTGGCGGGCCGCACCGCGGGTCCGTCAGGCGCTCGTCGCGTCGGCGGGGATGCCGACGTAGACTGGCACTCGCTACAGTCGAGTGCCAGCCGCCCGGCGGATGCCGCGCGCCGGCCCGACCGAGCTGCGTCAGGAGGTGGGACATGGGTCTCGACGACCGCAAACTCGCCGTGCTGCGCGCGATCGTCGAGGACTACGTCGCCACGCAGGAGCCGGTCGGCAGCAAGGCCCTCGTCGAACGGCACCAGCTCGGTGTCTCGCCGGCCACCGTGCGCAACGACATGGCGGTGCTGGAGGAGGAGGGCTACATCCGGCAGCCGCACACCAGCGCCGGCCGGGTGCCCACCGACCGCGGCTACCGCCTCTTCGTCGACCGGCTCTCCCGGGTCAAGCCGCTGAGCCCGGCCGAGCGCCGGGCGATCGAGCGCTTCCTCGTCGGCGCCGTCGACCTGGACGACGTGGTGCACCGCACGGTCCGGCTGCTCGCGCAGCTCACCCGGCAGGTCGCCGTGGTGCAGTACCCGAGCCTGGCCCGCTCCAAGGTGCGCCACCTGGAGCTGGTGCCGATCTCCACCACCCGGCTGATGGTCGTCATGATCGCCGACACCGGCCGGGTCGAGCAGCGGCTGGTCGAGCTGCCCGCCCCGGTGCCCGCCGACGACGTGACCGACCTGCGCCGGCTGGTGAACGAGAAACTCGTCGGCTGCCAGCTCGCCGAGACGCCGCCGCTGGTGCAGGCGCTCGTCGAGGAGTCCGCGCCGCATCTGCGCCCGGCCATGACGACGCTCTCCACAGTGCTGCTGGAAACCCTCGTGGAACGGCACGAGGAGCGCCTCGCGCTGGCCGGGCAGGCCAACCTCACCCGGGGTGGCCTGCTCGACTTCCAGGGTTCGCTGCGGCCCATCCTGGAGGCGCTCGAAGAAGAGGTCGTACTGCTCAAGCTGATCGGCGAGACGGAGCCGAGCACCACCCGGGTGCTCATCGGCGACGAGAACGAATTCGACAACCTGCGGGCCGCCTCGGTGGTCAGCACCGGCTACGGACCGGGCAGCACGATCGTCGGTGGTCTCGGCGTGCTCGGGCCGACCCGGATGGACTACCCCGGCAATATCGCCATGGTGAGAGCCGTGGCACGCTACGTGGGCGAACTGCTGGCCCAGAACTGACCAGTCAGGGCCGACGGCCGGTTCCGGCCGACGACCGGAGCGACGCGAGACGAACATGAGGACACCTAACGCAGTGGCCAGGGACTACTACGGCATTCTCGGCGTGAGCCGGGACGCCTCCGACGACGAGATCAAGCGCGCCTACCGCAAGCTGGCGCGGCAGTTCCACCCGGACGTCAATCCGGACCCGGAGGCCCAGGAGAAGTTCAAGGACATCAACGCCGCGTACGAGGTCCTCTCGGACGACCGGAAACGGCAGATCGTCGACCTGGGTGGCGACCCGCTCGCGCCGGGCGGCGGTGGCATGGGCGGCCCGGGCGGGCCCGGCGGCGCCGGTCCGTTCGTCGGTTTCCAGGACATCATGGACGCGTTCTTCGGCGGTGCCGCGGGCGGCAGCCGGGGGCCCCGTCCGCGTACCCGCCCCGGCGCGGACGCGATCCTGCGCCTGGAACTGGACCTCAACGAGACCGCGTTCGGCGTCGAGGCGCCGATCACCGTCGACACCGCTGTGCTCTGCACCACCTGCTCCGGCGCCGGCACCGCCGCCGGCACCCACCTGGCGACCTGCGAGGCGTGCGGTGGCCGGGGCGAGGTGCAGTCGGTGCAGCGGACCTTCCTCGGCCAGGTGGTCTCCGCCCGGCCGTGCACCGTCTGCCAGGGCTACGGCACCACCATCCCGCACCCCTGCCCGACGTGCGCCGGTGACGGCCGGGTGCGTACCCGCCGCTCGCTGACCGTCAAGATCCCGGCCGGGGTCGAGGACGGCATGCGGATCCGGCTGGCCCAGCAGGGCGAGGTCGGCCCGGGTGGCGGCACCGCTGGTGACCTCTACGTCGAGATCCACGAGCGGCCGCACGACGTCTACTCCCGCAAGGGCGACGACCTGCACTGCCGGGTCACCGTCCCGATGACCGCCGCCGCGCTCGGCACCCGGCTGACCATCAAGACGCTGGACAGCGAGGAAGCCGTCGACGTCAAGCCCGGCACCCAGCCCGGCAGCACGCTGCGGCTGCGCGCCCGGGGCGTACCGCACCTGCGCGGCACCGGCCGGGGTGACCTCTACGTGCACCTGGACGTGCGTACCCCGACCAAGCTCGACGCCGACCAGGAGCGGATGCTGCGCGACTTCGCCAAGACGCGCGGCGAGGAGGTCGCCGAGCTGACCAAGCAGGGCGGCTTCTTCTCCCGGATGCGCGACGCCTTCAACGGGCACGCCTGAGGTGTCCGCCCCGCTGTTCCTGGTCGAGGCGCTGCCCACCGCTGACACGCTGACGCTGGACGGCCCGGAGGGCCACCACGCGGCCACCGTGCAGCGGCTGCGCGTCGGCGAGGAACTGCTGCTCGCCGACGGCCGGGGCGGCACCGCCGCCGCCGTGGTCACCGCCGTCGGCCGCGGGACGCTCGACCTGCGGGTCACCAGCCGGGGGTACGCGGACGCGCCGGTGCCCCGGCTGGTCGTGGTGCAGGGCATCGCCAAGGGCGACCGGGGCGAACTCGCCGTGCAGGCGATGACCGAGGTCGGGGTGGACGAGATCGTGCCCTGGGCGGCGTCCCGCTCGGTGGCGCAGTGGCGCGGCGAGCGGGGCGAACGGGCCCGGCAGAAGTGGGTCGCGACCGCCCGGGAGGCGGCCAAGCAGGCCCGCCGCCCGTGGCTGCCGGTGGTGGCCGGCGCACCTGACGAGTCCACCGCCTCGGTGGCCCGCCGGATCGCCGGTGCGGCCGGCGCGTTCGTGCTGCACGAGGGCGCCCGGGACCGGCTGACCACAGTCGACCTGCCGACGGCCGGCGAGATCGTGCTCGTGGTCGGGCCGGAGGGCGGCATCGCCGATCACGAGCTGGCCACCTTCACCGACGCGGGTGCCCGCCCGGTCCGCCTGGGCCCGACGGTCCTGCGCACGTCCACAGCAGGCGTGGCCGCCCTGACAGTCCTGGCCACCCGCCTGACCCACTGGTAACCCCCACCCGCGTTCTCCCCGCACGCGTCGATCTTGCAGTTTCGGCCCGCGTGGCGTCTCTTTTGTGACGTTTTGCCGGGGCTGAAAGTGCAAGATCGCCGGGGTCGGGGTGGGTCAGGAGCGGAGGTAGGAGGCGCCGTTCAGGTCGATGATCGTGCCTGCCGCCCACTCGGCCTCGGCGCTCGCCAGCCAGTGCACCGCCCCGGCGATCTCCTCCGGCCGGGCGACCCGGTGGAACGGGGACTGGGCGCGTACCGCCTCGCCCCGCTCGGCCTTCAGGTGCTCGTTCGTCATGTCGGTCTCGACGAAACCGGGCGCCACGCAGGCCACCCCGATGCCGTACGGCGCCAGCGCCACCGCCAGCGACTGGGCCATCGCGTTCATCCCCGCCTTGCTGGCCCCGTACGCCGGGTTGGCCGGCTCGCCCCGGAACGCGCCCCGGGACGACACGTTCACGATCCGGCCCCCGCGTTCGCGCATGTGCTGCGCGGCGCACCAGGCGGCGTTCGCGGCGCCGACCAGGTTGGTGTCCAGCACCTCCCGCCACCGTGCCCGCCACTGCTCGTAGCTGCTCTCGAAGACCGGGTGCGGGGGATCGGCCGGCCCGAACACGCCGGCGTTGTTCACCAGCACGTCGAGGCCGCCGAGCCGCTGGGCCGCCTCGTCCACCATGGCGCGTACCGCGTCGGGGTCGGCCATGTCCGCGCGGACCACGACGTGCCCGTCACCGGGCAGTTCGGCGCGCAGCCGCCCGGCCAGCTCGGCCGAGTCCCGGTGGTGGATCGCCACCCGGTCCCCGCTCGCGGCGAACGCCCGCGCCACCGCCCGCCCGATGCCCCGCGAGGCCCCCGTCACCAGCACCGCCCGTCCCGTCATGGCGGCCATCCTGCCGCACCGGGCCGGTCCGTCCGGCGGTGCCCCCGCCGCGCTCTGCGCCCTCTCCTTACACTGCTGCGATGGACTGCCTCTTCTGCCGGATCGTCGCCGGGGAGATCCCGGCCACCATCGTCCGCGAGACCGCCACCACGCTGGCCTTCCGCGACATCGACCCGAAGGCGCCCACCCACGTGCTGGTGATCCCGAAGGAGCACTACGCGGACGTGGCCACGCTGGCCCAGGGCGCACCCGAGCTGGCCGGCGAGGTGCTCCAGACCGCCGCCGTGGTGGCCGAGGAGGAGGGCCTGACCGTGGACGGGTTCCGGCTGATGTTCAACACCGGCCCGTACGGCGGCCAGGAGGTCTTCCACGTGCACGCCCACCTGCTCGGCGGCGCGCCACTCGGCCCGATGCTCTGCCGATGACCGACGTGTCCGACCGGCTCGGCCGGATGGTCCGCCAGGCCCAGGCCACCGGGCGGATCCCGGCGGTTTCGGCCGCCCTGCACCGGGCCGACCGGCCGCTGTGGACGTGCGCCGTCGGCGACACCGGCAACGACACCGCGCTCGGGCCGGAGACGGTGTTCCGGATCGGCTCGGTCACCAAGACCTTCACCGCGGCGCTGGTCATGCAGTGCCGCGACGACGGCCTGCTCGACCTGGACGACCCGATCGGGCGGCACCTCGACCTGCCCGCGCACGGCGACGCGACAGTACGCCGGCTGCTGTCGCACACCGCCGGCCTGCAACGCGAGCCGCACGGCGACGTGTGGGACAGCCTGCGCGCCCCGGCCGTCGACGAGCTGCTGGCCGGCCTGGCCCGGGTCGAGCGGGTGCTGCCCGCCGGTCGCCGCTTCCACTACTCCAACCTCGGCCTGGCGCTGCTCGGCGAGACGGTCGCCCGGCTGCGCGGCGGCACCTGGGCGGAGGTGCTGGCCGACCGGGTGCTCACCCCGCTCGGGCTGACCGCCACCGGCCCGCAGCCGACCGGGCGCGCCGCCACCGGGTTCCTGGTCGACGCGTACTCCGACGAGGCCCACCCGGAACCGCCCACCGACTTCGGCGCGGTGGCCCCCGCCGCGCAGCTCTGGAGCACCGCGACGGACATGGCCCGCTGGGCCGCGTTCCTGGCCGACCCGGCGGCGGTGGACCCGGACGGCGCGGTGCTCGCCGCGACGACGGTCGAGGAGATGCGCTGGCCGCTCACCCCCACCGACGAGTCGGTCTGGTCGGCCGGCTTCGGGCTGGGGCTGATCCTGATCCCGCAGCCGGAGCGGGTGACCCACGTCGGCCACGACGGCGCGATGCCCGGATTCCTCGCCGCCGTCTACGGGCGGCGCGGCGGGCAGGGCACCGCCGGGGCGATGGGCGCCGCGGTGCTCGGCTCGTCCGGCACCGGCGTGGAGGTGTTCGACCTGGCCCACCGGCTGCTCGCCGCCGCCGCCGAGCACGACCCGGCGGAGATCGAGCCGTGGCGTCCCGGCCCGCCCGCCCCGGCCCACCTGCGCGGCGTGCTGGGCCGCTGGTGGGGCGAGGGCTTCGAGTACGTCTTCTCCTGGCACGACGGGACGCTGCGGGCGCGGGGCGCGGACGACCCGGCCGGGCGGCCGCCCGCCGTGTTCGCGCCGCTGCCGGACCGGCCGGACGTGTTCCGCACGGTCTCCGGCCGCGAGGCGGGGGAGCTGCTGCGGCTGACCCGCGACGAACGGGGCGTGGTGGTCCGGATGCACTGGGCGACCTACCGCTTCACCCGCGCCCAGGAGACCTTCGACGGGTACGACTTCCGCGCCGGCGGCTGACCGCCGGGCACCCGAAATGGGCGCGGTGCGTACGGTGCCGACCCGATACGATGGAGGTAACCGTACGCCGTGCCAGCAGGGCCCGGCGCCGAGTAGCGGAGAGCAGGTGGCGCAGGGCCCGACGGCCCGACCTATGACCGGCACCCCACCTCCCGGCACGCCGCGTGTGCAGACCAGGATCACGGTCGGAGACCAGAAGATCATGGTGAACCTGCTCGGCGCGGGCGACGAGATCCTGCGGCTCGTCGAGCGCTCGATCGACAGCGACGTCCACGTCCGCGGCAACGAGATCACCATCACCGGCGCCCCGGCCGACAACGCCCTCGCCGAGCGCCTCTTCAGTGAGCTGCTCGAACTGATCGAGAAAGGCGAGACCCTGACCACAGACGCGGTACGGCGTACCGTCGGCATGCTCGAGCAGGGCGGCACCGAGCGGCCCGCCGAAGTGCTGACGCTCAACATCCTCTCCCGGCGCGGCCGCACCATCCGTCCCAAGACGCTGGGCCAGAAGAAGTACGTCGACGCGATCGACGCACACACCATCGTCTTCGGCATCGGCCCGGCGGGTACCGGCAAGACGTACCTGGCCATGGCGAAGGCCGTGCAGGCGCTCCAGGCCAAGCAGGTCAACCGGATCATCCTGACCCGGCCGGCGGTCGAGGCGGGGGAGCGGCTGGGCTTCCTGCCCGGGACCCTGAACGAGAAGATCGACCCCTACCTGCGCCCGCTCTACGACGCGCTGCACGACATGCTCGACCCGGAGACCATCCCGAAGCTGATGGCCGCCGGCACGATCGAGGTGGCGCCGCTGGCATACATGCGCGGGCGGGCCCAGCCCTACGACGCCCGGGTGCTGACCCCGGAGGGCTTCCGGCCGTTCGGCTCGCTCCAGGTCGGTGACCTGGTCATCGGCTCGAACGGGACGCCCACGCCGGTGATCGGCATCTACCCCCAAGGCCAGAAGCAGGTCTACCGGGTCACCACCCAGGACGGCGCGTCCACGCTCTGCTGCGGCGAGCACCTGTGGACCGTAGCCACGCCGGACGACAAACGTCGCGGCCGGCGGCGCACGATCGAGACGCAGGAGATGATCGGCAAGGAGTGGCGAGGCCACACCCGTCGCTACGAACTCCCGCTCGTCGCGCCGGTGCAGATGGAGCCGCGGGCGGTTCCGCTCGACCCGTACGCGCTCGGGCTGCTGCTCGGCGACGGCACGATCTCGTCCCGCGCCACGCCGGCCTTCCGCACTGCCGACCCGGAGCTGGCGACCGCGCTGGAGGATGCGCTCGTCGACATCCAACTGGTTCGCAAGGGTGACTACGACTACGTCCTCCGGCACGTCAACGGGCACCGCGGCGGCGTGATCGTGGCGAACCCGGTGACGGTGGCCGTCCGCGAACTGGGGCTGGCCGGGGCCACCTCGGGCACGAAGTTCGTCCCCGAGGTCTACAAGAACAACAGCGTCGGCGTCCGGCTGGCGGTCCTGCAAGGGCTGCTGGACACCGACGGCGGGCCGGTCACCCAGGCCGGACGCACGTGCCGTGTGCAGTACTCGACCACGTCTCCCCGGTTGTGCGACGACGTGGTCCACCTGGTCGAGTCGCTCGGAGGGGTGGCCACGGCACGGGTTCGTCCCGCCGAGGGACGCAAGCCCGGTCTGGCGAAAGGCCGGCCGGTTCCGTACCGGTCCGACGCCTATGTCGTGGAGATCCGGCTGCCCGCCGGTATCGCGCCGTTCCGCCTGTCGCGCAAGCGCCGGCTCTACGACGAGCACGGTGGCCGGCCGATGCGGTTCATCGACTCGATCATCCCGGCAGGGGTGCGGGAGACGATGTGCATCCAGGTCGCGGCGGAGGACTCGCTCTACGTCACCGACGACTTCCTGGTGACTCACAACACGCTCAACGACGCGTTCATCATCCTGGACGAGGCGCAGAACACCACGCCCGAGCAGATGAAGATGTTCCTCACCCGGCTCGGCTTCGGCTCCAAGATCGTCGTCACCGGCGACGTCACCCAGGTGGACCTTCCCGGCGGGACGACCAGCGGCCTGCGGGTGGTCCGGGAGATCCTGAACAACGTCGAGGACGTGCACTTCGCCCAGCTCTCCAGCTCCGACGTGGTGCGCCACAAGCTGGTGGGCGACATCGTCGACGCGTACGCCCGCTGGGACGCCGAGCGGGAGAACCAGCAGGCGCAGAGCGTGCACGCCGTGCCGGGCCGGACGGCCCAGGGCAGCCGGCCGGGCCGGCGCCGCTAACCACCAGAGGAAGACAGTTGTCCATCGAGATCGCCAACGAGTCGGGTGTCGACGTCGACACCGACGCCGTGCTCGCCGTCGCGCGGCACGCCCTCGACGAGATGGGGGTCAACCCCCTCGCCGAGCTGTCCGTGCTGCTCGTCGACATCGAATACATGTCGGAGCTGAACCACCGCTGGATGGGCGGCGACGGCCCGACCGACGTGCTCGCCTTCCCCATGGACGAGGGCAGCGTCGACCACGGCCCGGGTGAGAGCACCCCGGCCGGCGGTGAGCCGGCCCTGCTCGGCGACATCGTGCTCTGCCCGGGGGTGGCGGCCAAGCAGGCCGCCGCGGCCGGGCACTCGGCGGCCGACGAGCTGCACCTGCTCACCGTGCACGGCGTGCTGCACCTGCTCGGTTACGACCACGCCGAGCCCGAGGAGGAGCGGGAGATGTTCGGTCTCCAGGCCCGGCTGCTGGCCAGCTGGCGGTCGACCCGGTCGCGGTGATGGACGCCTTGGCGGCGGTCCGGGCCCCCGCCGGTCTGCCCGATCTCCAGCTGCTGTTCTTCGCCGCCGGGCTGGTGGTGCTCGCCGGCCTGATCGCGATGACCGAGGCGGCGCTGGCAGCGGTCTCGCCGGCCCGCGCCGCCGAACTGACCAGGGACGGCGCGCGCGGCGCTCGCGCCCTCCAGGTGGTCGCCGGTGACGTGGTCCGCCACCTGAACCTGCTGCTCCTGCTGCGGCTGCTGGCCGAGCTGACCGCCACCACGCTCGTCGCGCTGGTGGCCGTCGACACGTTCGGCGCGGGCTGGCGGGCGGCGCTGGTGACGGCGGGCGCGATGACGGTGGTGAGCTTCGTGGCGGTCGGGGTCGGCCCTCGTACGCTCGGCCGCCAGCACGCCTACGCGGTCGGCCGGGCGGTCGCGCCGCTGGTGCGGTGGCTGGGCCGCGCGCTCAACCCGCTGGCGTCGCTGCTGATCCTGATCGGCAACGCGGTCACTCCCGGCAAGGGTTTCCGCGAGGGGCCGTTCGCGACCCAGGTGGAGCTGCGTGAGCTGGTCGACCTGGCCGAGCAGCGCGGGGTGGTGGAGCACGGCGAGCGCCAGATGATCCACTCGGTCTTCGCGCTCGGCGACACCATCGCCCGCGAGGTGATGGTGCCGCGTACCGAGATGGTGTGGATCGAGGAACGCAAGACGCTCGCGCAGGCGCTGGCGTTGTTCCTGCGCTCCGGGTTCTCCCGCATCCCGGTGATCGGCGAGAACGTCGACGACGTGCTCGGTGTGCTCTACCTCAAGGACCTGATCCGGCGGGTGCAGGGCGACCAGGCCGCCCGGCAGATGCCGGTGGCCGAGCTGATGCGCCCGGCCACGTTCGTGCCGGAGTCCAAGCCGGTGGACGACCTGCTCTCGGAGATGCAGGCGGCCCGTAACCACCTGGTCATCGTGGTCGACGAGTACGGCGGCACCGGCGGGCTGGTCACCATCGAGGACATCCTGGAGGAGATCGTCGGGGAGATCACCGACGAGTACGATGTCGAACGCCCGCCGGTCGAGCACCTGCCGGACGGGGCCGTGCGGGTGACCGCGCGGCTGCCGGTGGAGAATCTGGGCGAGCTGTTCGACACCGACCTGCCCACCGACGAGGTGGAGACGGTCGGTGGCCTGCTCGCCCAGGCGCTGGGCCGGGTGCCCATCCCGGGTGCCGAGGCCGAGGTGGCCGGCCTGCGGCTGGTGGCCGAGGGCACGACCGGCCGGCGCAACCGGATAGACACGGTTCTGGTGAGCCGGGTCGACCGGGGCGACGCCCCGGAGGGCACCAACCGAAGTGAGCCGCCCGATTCCCGTGGCGACAACAACCGTTCCGAGGAGAGGCAACCCGCCGATGCCTGAGACACCCGCCGTACCGGCTGCCCTGCCCACCCCCGCCGATCCGGCCGAGCTGAGCGCCGAGGACGCCAAGCTGGTCGTCCTGGCCCGGGGCGCGCGGAGCCGGGTGGCGGCCGTGGAGGGCGCCGCGGTCCGCGACCAGGACGGCCGGACGTACGCGGCGGCGAGCGTGGCGCTGCCGTCGCTGACGCTGACCGCGCTCCAGCTCGCGGTGGCCTCGGCGGTGGCGGCGGGCGCGAGCCGGCTGGAGGCCGCCGTGGTGGTGACCGAGGCGTCGACGCTGGACGGGGCAGGGCACGCCGCCGTGCGGGACCTGTCCGCCGACGCGCCGATCCACGTGGCCGCGCCGGACGGCACCGTCCTCGGCACGGTGGTCGAGTGACCACGCCCGAGGCACGTCCCTACCGGGCCGGTTTCGCCTGTTTCGTCGGGCGGCCGAACGCTGGCAAGTCGACGCTCACCAACGCGATCGTCGGCACCAAGATCGCGATCACCTCGAACAAGCCGCAGACCACCCGGCACATCATCCGGGCGGTGCTGCACCGGCCGGACTCGCAGCTCGTGCTGGTCGACACCCCGGGCCTGCACCGGCCCCGGACGCTGCTCGGCGAACGCCTCAACGACCTGGTACGGGAGACCTGGAGCGAGGTCGACGTGATCGGCCTGTGCGTCCCGGCGAACGAGCCGGTCGGCCGGGGCGACCGATTCATCACCGGCGAGCTGGCCAGCCTCAAGGCCACGGTGCTGGCGGTGGTCACCAAGACCGACCTGGTCGACAAGAAGCGGCTGGCCGAGCAGTTGCTCGCGGTGAGCGAGCTGGGTGAGTTCGCCGACGTGGTGCCGGTCAGCGCGGTCTCCGGCCACCAGGTCGACACGCTCGTCGACGTGATGACCGGCTATCTGCCGTCGTCACCGCAGCTCTACCCGGACGACATGCTCACCGACGACCCGGAGCAGGTGCTGGTGGCGGAGCTGGTCCGCGAGGCGGCGCTGGAGGGCGTCCGCGACGAGTTGCCGCACTCCATCGCCGTGGTGGTCGAGGAGATGATCCCGGAGGGCAACCTCACCAAGATCTACGCCGACGTGTACGTGGAGCGGTCGAGCCAGAAGGCCATCGTGATCGGGCACCGGGGCAGCCGGCTCAAGCATGTGGGCACCACCGCCCGGCGGCAGATCGAGGAGTTGCTCGGCACCCGGGTCTACCTCGACCTGCACGTACGCGTGGCGAAGGACTGGCAGCGCGACCCGAAGCAGTTGCGCAAGCTCGGCTTCTGACCGGCGGCCGGCCACGGCCCGGCGGTAGGTGATCAGGATCAGCCAGACCTATGGGACATCTCACTTTCCATAGGTGTTCTTGGCTGTTTCACAGGGTCCCGGAGCAGGGTAGGGAGCATTGTCTCTGCCCCCGGACCCCGCCGCGAGCTGATGCGAAACCGCTACCTGGACCTGCTTCGCTTCCTGGCCATCCTGCGCGTCGTCACCTACCACGTCACCGGCTACGCCACGCTCACGCTGGTGTTCCCGGCCATGTCGGTGATGTTCGCCCTGGCCGGGTCGCTGATGGCGGCGTCACTCGACCGCAGCGGGGTGCGCGCGGTCGGCCGCCGGCTGCGCCGCCTCCTGCCGTCGCTGTGGGTGGTCGCCGCGGTCTTCGTACCGGCCATGCTGCTCACCGGGCTGACGTTCAGCCCGAAGGTGTTCCTCTGGCTCTTCCCGATCAGTGACCCGCCGGCCAACTACTGGGGTGGGCTGGCGCTCAGCCCGATCTGGTACCTGCGCGACTACCTGTGGTTCGTGCTCGCCTCACCGCTGGTGCTCTGGCTGTTCCGCCGGGCACCGCTGCCCACGCTCGCCGCGCCGTACCTGCTGCTGATCGCGATCGAGGCCGGCGTCCTGGCGAACCCGCACACGGTGCTGCGCGAGTTCGGCCTCTACTTCGGCGCCTGGCTGCTGGGCTTCGCCCACCACGACGGGCTGCTGCGCCGGATGCGCAACCGGGTGCTGCTGCCGGTGGCCGCTGTGGTCGGCGCCGCCGGGCTGGCCTGGATCCTCACCCACCAGGGCCCGCGCGGATACGACATCAACGACATCCCGCTTGGTAACGCGCTCTGGTCGGCCGCGTTCATCCTGGTGGCGATCGGCCGGGCGCCGGTCGGGGTGAGCTGGGTCGACCGGGTGCCGGCGTTCGGCCGGGCGGTGACGGTGGTGAACCGGCGCGCGCTGACGATCTACCTGTGGCACATGCCGTTCGTGGTGGCGCTCACCCCGCTGGTCGGCCTGGTCGGCTGGTCGCCGCGCGACCCGGTGGGCCTGTGGCTGCGGGTGGGGCTGGTCTTCGCCCTCGTCGGCGTGGTGACGCTGATGGTCGGCTGGGTCGAGGACGTGGCGGCCCGGCGTACCCCCGAACTGCTTCCCGGCAAGGCGCGGCGGACGGTGGCCGACCGGGCGGCGGCCGCTCCGGCCAGCCCGGCCCCCGCCGGTGCGGAGGACGCGCTGGTGAGCGCCGGGGCCCGGGTCCCGGCACCGCGCCGCCCGGCCGAGGCCCCCGTGCGCCCCGGCCGGGACAGCGCCCCGGCGTCCCGGCGGGACGGGCCCGGCTGAGCCACCACCGGGTACGGCCCCGGTCCTCACGACGTCCGCGACCGCCCGGCCGCCTGTCCCCGTTGATCATGAGGTTGGCGGCAGTTCGTGCCCGATTTGTCGCCGCCAACCTCATGATCGCCGAGGTGAGGGCGGGGTCGCGGCACCAGTTCGGGGGAATGGGGGTGTCCGGGGTGCGTGGACCTAGCCACTTCCCCGTACTGGTTTCGTCCCGCCTCGGGCGCCCCGGTGATCAAGGGGTTTGGGTCGTCTTGGCCTGCCTGAGGGGACACCAACTCCTTGGTCAACTTCCGGGAACGTGGGGTTCCGGCCGGGGCCGTCACGCGAAGCCAGTTTGGGGAGTGGGGGTGTCGGGGGTGCGTGGATGCAGTCACCCGGCCGGACGCCGTCGGCTCAGCGCGTGCTGACCGTGACGTTGCCGCTGGTGGCGGACGCTTCGAGCTGGATCGACGCGGTCGGGTCGTCGGTGACGCGCACGTCGGTGTCGCCGGAGGTGGCGGTGGCGCGTACCCGGTAGCGGCCGGCCGGCACGGCCAGGTCGACGTCTCCGCTGGTGGCGTGCAGCCGGGCCGGAGCCGGCTGGTCCAGTTCGACGACGATGTTGCCGGAGGTGGTCTCCACGTCGGCGGCGGAGGCGAGCCGGCGGGCCTCGATGTCGCCGGAGCGGGCCCGCAGCCGCACCGGGCCGGCCGCCTCGACGACCCGCATGTTGCCCGACGTGGTGGACGCCCGGACCTCGCCGGTGGCGCCCCTGACGGTCAGGTCGCCGGAGCTGAGCGTGAAGTCGACCGCGCCGACGTCGGTGAGGTCGACGTTGCCGGAGCCGGTGCCGCCGCGTACCACCACGCCGGGCGGCGCTGTCACCTCCCAGGAGATGCTGCACCGGTGCCCGCAGTCGGTGGGCAGGACGAGTTCGTCGCCCTTGATCTCGTACCGGCTGGTCGGCTCGTCGCCCTGGTAGCGGACCACGCGCTTGACGCGTACCTGGTCGGCGGGGCCGTTGGCCCGGACCACCACGTCGCCGGCACCGTCGTCGTCCACGGTGATCTTCGTGATCTTCGTCCGCTCGGTGTGGTCGTAGTCGAGCCGGCGGAACGAGAGCGTGTCACACCCGGCGAGCACGATGAGCGTGGTGGCCGCGGTGGCGGCCACCACGCCACGCAGCCGGGGTGCGGTGCGGAGCGAAGCCATGGCCAGCACACTAGGACCGGCCGGACGCCCGGCACATCGGGGATCGCCCGACGGTCCACCCCGAGCCGACCCTGAGATCGCACCCGGAGGGAGAATGGCCTGATGGCCGGGTACCGCCGACAGCTCTACCGCGACGACGCGGTGGTGCTGCGTGTGCAGAAGCTGGGCGAGTCCGACCGGATCATCACCCTGTTCACCCGCCGGCACGGCCGGTTGCGCGCGGTGGCCCGGGGCGTGCGGCGCACCACGAGCCGCTTCGGCGCGCGGCTGGAGCCGTTCGGGCACGTCGACCTCCAGCTCGCCGGTGACCCCAAGGGCAACCAGGGCAGCTCGCTGCACACCGTCAGCCAGGTCGAGGCGATCGAGCTGTACGGCAAGCGCTTCCTCGGCGACTACCCCCGCTACACGGCGGCCAGCGCGATAGCCGAGACCGCCGAGCGGCTCACCCCGGTCGAGCGGGAGCCCTCGCTGCGGCTGTTCCAGCTCACCCTCGGCGCGATGAAGTCGCTGGCCCGCGGCGAGCACGCCACCACGCTCGTGCTCGACGCGTACCTGCTGCGCGGCATGGCGTTCGCCGGCTGGGCGCCGGCGCTCGCCGCCTGCGCGGTCTGCGGCGAGCCGGGCCGGCACCGCGCGTTCTCCGTACCGGCCGGCGGCGCGGTCTGCCCGGACTGCCGGCCCCCCGGCGCCGCCCACCCCGCGCCCGCCACGCTGGCGCTGATGTCCGCGCTGACCTCCGGCGACTGGGGGTACGCCGACGCCGCCGAGACCGGCGTACGCCGGGAGTGCAGCGGGCTGGTCGCGGCGCACCTCCAGTGGCATCTGGAGCGCGCGCTACGCTCGCTGCCGCTGGTCGACCGGGGCGCCCCGGCGTCCGGCGCGGTCCCGCCGCCCGGCGGCGCGGGGCCGGATGTGGTCCCGCCGCCGCGCTCCGGCGCCGGGCCCGTCGCCGGAGTGAACAGGGAGATGACCGAGTGATCCGATCGACGAGGGCGATCCGCCGCGAGCCGGTGCCGCCGACCCCGCACCCCTCCGGCGCGCGCCCGCCGGCGCTGCCGCCCGCCGCGGTGCCCCGGCACGTCGCCATCGTGATGGACGGCAACGGCCGCTGGGCCAAGGAGCGCGGGCTGCCCCGCACGAAGGGGCACGAGCAGGGCGAGCACAGCCTGTTCGACGCCGTCGAGGGCGCGATCGAGATGGGGATCCCCTACCTGTCGGCGTACGCGTTCTCCACCGAGAACTGGCGGCGCTCGCCGGACGAGGTCCGCTTCCTGATGGGCTTCAACCGCGACGTCATCCGCCGCCGCCGCGACCAGCTGGTCGACCTGGGCGTACGGGTGGTCTGGTCGGGTCGCGCGGGCCGGCTGTGGAAGAGCGTCATCTCCGAGTTGCAGACCGCCGAGGAGATGTCCCGCGGCAACTCGACGCTGACGCTGCAGTTCTGCGTCAACTACGGCGGCCAGGCCGAGATCGCCGACGCCGCCGCCGGGATCGCGCGCGACGTGGCGGCCGGCAAGCTCGACCCGGCCAAGGTGAACGAGAAGACGATCGCGCGGTACCTCTACCACCCCGAGGTGCCCGAGGTCGACCTGTTCCTGCGCCCCTCCGGCGAGCAGCGCATCTCCAACTTCCTGCTCTGGCAGACCGCGTACGCCGAACTGGTCTACCTGGACACGCTCTGGCCCGACTTCGACCGCCGCCACCTCTGGTACGCCTGCGAGCTGTACGCCCAGCGCGACCGCCGCTTCGGCGGCGCACTGCCCAACCCGGTCGCCCCGGGCGTCTGACGTCACGCTTACCGACGCGCCGAGCTGGGTACCGATACCTCCAGACAGCAAACGCGGAGGTGAACCACATGATTCAGAAGCGGATCGCGCAGTGGGCGGTCATGGCGGTCGCCGTGCCGCTGGCGGCGGCCGGCGCGCGCCGGCTCAGCCACACCCTGGAGGCCCGTCGCGGCCCGTCCGGGGTGAGCCGTCTGCTGACCAAGGGCGCCGACCTGGTCCGGCCGCAGAAGGCCAAGCGTCGCCGGTTCTTCTGACCGCGACGCCCGGCCCGACCGAAACGCCCCGCATCCGGCCTTCCCGCCGGGCGCGGGGCGTTTCCGCTCTACGGTCGGCGCAGGCGCGCCGCGAGGCTGCCTGCCCGGCTCACGCCCGCACTTCGGAGCGGTCGCCCGCCCAGCGGGTGTGGAACGAGCCGTCCCGGTCCACCCGGTGGTAGGTGTGCGCGCCGAAGTTGTCCCGCAGGCCCTGGATCAGCGCGGCCGGCAGCCGCTGCGCCCGCAGCGCGTCGAAGTAGGCCAGCGACGACCCGAAGGCCGGGGCCGGCACGCCCGCCCGGGCCGCGTCGGCCACCACCCGTCGCCAGGCCGGTACGCCGTCGCTGACCCGCTCGGCGAACCACGGCGCGACGAGCAGCGTCGACAGGTCCGGCTCCGCGTCGTACGCCTCCCGGATCCGGTCCAGGAAACCGGCCCGGATGATGCAGCCGCCCCGCCAGATGGTGGCGGTGCCGCCCAGGTCGATGTCCCAGTCGTACTCCCGGCTGCCGGCCCGGATGTGGTCGAAGCCCTGCGCGTACGCGACGATCTTGCTGGCCAGCAGCGCGCGGCGCACGTCCTCGACGAAGGTCTCCCGGTCGTCCACCTGCCACTTGTCACCCGCGTCGGCGAACACCCGGCGGGCGGCCTCGCGCTGGTCGGCGTGGCCGGACAGCGACCTGGCGAACGTGGCCTCGGCGATGCCGGTGATCGGGATGCCGAGGTCGAGCGCGCTCTGCACGGTCCAGCGGCCGGTGCCCTTCTGCTCGGCCTGGTCGAGCACCACGTCCACGAACGCCTGGCCGGTGGCCGCGTCGGTGTGGCCGAGCACGTCGGCGGTGATCTCGATGAGGAACGACCCCAGCTCGCCGCCGTTCCACTCCCGGAAGATCTCCGCGATCTCCGCCGGGCTCGCCGACAGCCCGGCCCGCAGCAGGTCGTACGCCTCGGCGATGAGCTGCATGTCGGCGTACTCGATGCCGTTGTGCACCATCTTCACGAAGTGGCCCGCGCCGTCCGGCCCGATGTGCCGGCAGCAGGGCTCGCCGTCCACCTGCGCGGCGATCCGCTCGAAGATCGGCCCGAGCTTGCGGTACGACTCGGCCGAACCGCCGGGCATGATGCTCGGCCCGAGCAGCGCGCCCTCCTCGCCGCCGGACACGCCGGTGCCGACGAAGTGCAGGCCGTGCTCGCGTAGCGCCTCCTCCCTGCGGCGGGTGTCGGCGAAGTGCGCGTTGCCGCAGTCGACGACGATGTCCCCCTCCTCCAGCAGCGGCACCAGCTCGTCGATCACCGCGTCGGTGGGTGCGCCGGCCTTGACCATCACGATCACCGCGCGGGGCCGCTCCAGCGAGGCGACGAAGTCCGCGAGCGACTCCGACGGCACGAACGTGCCCTCGTCGCCGTGCTCGGCGACCAGGCTGCGGGTGCGCTCCGGCGACCGGTTGTGCACCGCCACGGCGAAGCCGTTGCGGGCCAGGTTCCGGGCCAGGTTGCGGCCCATCACCGCCAGACCGGTGACCCCGATCTGCGCCGTCGCCTGCTCTGCCATGCGTACCGCCACCTCTCGTCTGCACTGCTGTGCTGCGACCGTATCGCGGTCGTCGGGAGAGTGGGCGGGGACGTCGACAGGGCGTGACCGGTGGGTGGCCGTGCGTCTGCGGCGCGTTCACGCCTCGCTTTCCGGTAATTCGGGTGCGGGACGTCCGGGCGACGGGATAGCGTTGCCGCATGCGTAAGTGACGTCCCACCTCCGAGCCCGGTCCACCGCCGTCAGTGCCCGTGGACCCGTCCTGCTCCGGGCGTCCGCATTCCTTCCCCGCCACCGTCGGTCGCGGTGTCTGTCGTGATCGGAACGCACCGGAGCCCCCGCTCGGCGCGTCCCGGTCGGCGCGTCCGTACGACAGGAGGCCCGCGAATGCCCGCGAAGCGCAACCCGAAGAAGTCCCGTAAGCCGTCCGCGCCGCAGGTGACCCCGCCGAAGCTCGACGCGCTCACCGCGTCGCCGCCCGCGGTGGTACTCCCGACCGAGCTGGCGGCACCGACCGTGTCTCCGGATGCGGTGTCGCCAGTCCCGGCTGTGCCGGCGGTGTCGCCCTCGGAGTCTCTGGAGACCCCGGTCCTGCCAGGCGCATCCGCGACGCCGCCCAGGTCGGGTCCACCGGCAGGGCGGCAGGCCCGGTTCACCGGGCGCAGCCAGCGCGCCGGCCAGACCCGGTTCTACGCCTTCCGCCGCAGCTGATCGACAGTCCCGTTCCCGGTCAGCCGTCCACCGGGCAGGCCCGTCCAGGGCCTGCCCGAGCGTCCCCGACCCTCGTAGGGGCCATTCCGTACCAAGATCTCGCCCGGCCCCGGTTGATCATGAGGTTGGCGGCGAAAAGACCGGCAACCGGTGCCGTCAACTTCATGGTCAACGGCGCGGATAGGGGAGGGGTCAGCCGATCAAGGGGCGGAAGGTGCCCAGGGCGATGCTTGTGGCCAGGGCGGCGGCAGCCAGGGCGGCGGCGCCTGCGACCAACAGCGCGTCGGCGGCGGTGAAGCGCTGCGGGCGTGCCACAGTGCGCGAAGTACCCGCGTCGAAGCCACGGGCGTCCATCGCCACGGCGAGCCGCGTACCCCGCCGGATCGCGCCGACCAGCAGCGTGAACGCGGTGGACGCGAACAGCCGCAGCTTGGCCAGCGGGTTGCGGCCGGCGTCCACGCCGCGGGCCCGCCGGGCCATGCTGATCATCCGCCACTCCTGCTCCAGCAGCGGCACCATCCGGAAGGCGGCCAGCGCCCCGATGGCGAACCGGGCGGGCGCCTTCGCGTTCTGGATCAGCGCGTCGGCCAGGTCGGTGGGGTCGGTGGTGGCGAACACGACGACGCCGGGCAGCGCCACGGCGAGCATCCGCAGCACCAGGCCCAGCGCCGTGACGAGCACGCCCTCGGTGACCAGGACCGGGCCGGCCTCGACGAGCACCCGGCCGGAGCGGTCGGCGGCGAAGAGCACCAGCGTGACCAGGATGCCGACGGCACCGGCGAGCAGCGGCCAGGCCCGCCGGGCGAGCACCCGGTAGCGGACGCCGAACAGCGGCAGCACCGCGAGTTCGACGGCGATGGCGACGGCCGGGGCGACCGGGTCGAGCGTCGCCACCAGGATGACTGTGAAGACCAGCGCGGCGGCCAGCTTGGCCACCGGGTTGCGCCGGGCCAGCGCCGCACCGGGCGCGGCGACCGGTTCGAGGTCGATCACGGGACCACCCCGGCGGAGGAGCGGTCCACTGTGAGCGTGCGGTCGGCCAGCGCGGCCACGAAGTCCGCGTCGTGGGTCACCGCGACCACACCGTGCCCGGCGTCGCGCAGCCCGGCCAGCAGGTCGACCAGCTCCAGCCAGGTGCGCCGGTCCTGGCCGAACGTCGGCTCGTCGCAGATCAGCAGGCGGGGCGCGGTGGCCAGGGCCGTCGCCACGCTCAGCCGCCGCGCCTCACCACCGGAGAGGGTGTACGGGTTGGCGCCGGCCAGCCGGTCCAGCCGCAGCCGGTGCAGCAACTCGTCCACGGTGGCGGTCACCGCCGTCTCGGGCTGCCCGGTGCGGCGCGGGCCGAGCGCCAGCTCGTCGCGGACGGTGGCGGTGACGAACTGGTGCTCCGGGTCCTGGAACACCGACCCGATCCGGCGTACCAGCGCGGGCGCCCGCCAGCGGTGCGGGGGAGTGCGCGCGTCCCGCCCGGCCAGTTCCGCCGACGCGGTGACCGCGCCCGTTCCGGGTCTCAGCAGGCCGCCCAGGAGCAGCGCCAGCGTCGACTTGCCCGCACCGTTGGGGCCGAGGACGGCGAGCGCCTCGCCGGCGCGTACCCGGAGGTCGGTGGGGTTCAGCCGGGGCGGCAGGCCGAGCCGCTCCGCGGTGAGCAACACGTCGCCGGGCGGCGCGGCCGCGTGCCGGGGTGGCGCGACGTGGCCGGGTACCCAGACCCCGGCGGCGGCCAGCGTGTCGCCGTGCGCGGCGAAGACCACGTCGGGTGGCCCGTCGGCGCGCACCCCGCCGCCGGGTTCGAGCACCACGACCCGGTCGACGAGCGGCAACGCCTCGGTGACCCGGTGCTCGACCAGGATCATCGTGGTGTCCGGGTCGAGCGCGTCCGCGACGGCCCGGCGGATCAGGGCGGCGCCGGCCGGGTCGAGGTTGGCGGTGGGCTCGTCGAGCAGCAGCAGGCCGGGGCGCAGCGCGAGCGTGCCGGCCAGCGCCAGCCGCTGCTGCTCGCCGCCGCTGAGCGCGGCGGTCGGGCGGTCCCGGGGGTACGGGAAGCCGGCCCGGTGCAGCGCCTCGTCGACGCGGGCCCAGATCTCGTCGGCCGGTACGCCGCGGTTCTCCAGCCCGAACGCGACGTCGTCGCCGGAGCGGGCCATCACGAGCTGGGTCTGCGGGTCCTGGAACAGGATGCCGACGCGCTCGCGGGCCTTACGCGGATCGAGCCCGTCGATCTCGACGGTGCCCTCCTGCTCGCCGGAGTCCTCCGGCAGCAGCCCGGCCAGCGCGGCCAGCAGGGTGCTCTTACCGGCCCCGGAGGGCCCGAGCAGCAGCACCCGCTCGCCGCTCTCCACCCGCAGATCCACCCCACGGAGAGCCCAGCGCCGACGTCCCCCGTGCCGCCACCCGAACCCCCGCAGCACCACCCCGCTCACCCCCCACCACCCCTCTCCCGCCCCAGCCTGCGTGATCAAGGAGTTCGCGTCCGGAAAACCGTGCCCGGCGGACGCGAACTCCTTGATCACCGGGGTGGGTGGGGTGGTGCGAGCCGTCAGACCAGGGCTCGGTCGCGGCCGGCGGGGAAGCGGTCCAGGACGCCGGTGTTGGCCAGGGCGCGGGTGAGGATGTGCGCGCCGAAGCCGGCGACGATCGTGGCGCTGACGATCGTGATCAGCGCGTACGGGAGGCGGTAGGAGGCGAAGTCGAGCGCCTTGTTCCAGTAGACGAAGTCGAAGATGGCCGCACCGAGGCCGGTCATCGCACCGGCCAGCACCGCCACCGGCAGCTTGAACGAGCGGTACCGGAACGCCGCGAAGGCCAGCTCGGCACCGATGCCCTGCATCAGGCCCTGGAGGATCACGATGCCCGCCCACTGGCTGCCCAGCAGGGCGGAGACGATCGCGGCCACCGTCTCGCAGTACAGGGCGGCGCCCGGCTTGCGGATGATCAGGCCGGCGAGCACCGCCGGGATCAGCCACACGCCGTAGAGCACGGCCTGGGCCGGCGGGAAGAACGCGAACGCCGCGTCGGTGGCGCTCCAGAGCAGGCCCCAGGCCCAGAACACGACGCCGAAGGCGACGGCGATGACCGAGGCGACGACGATGTCGACGGTACGCCAGCGGTTGCTGTCGGTGTGGTTCACGGTTGGCTCCCAGTTCGTCGAGGTGAACCAGGAGAAGACGCACGCCGCGCCCGGTGGTCACCGGACGGCGACGCGGCTGGAGGTCGACCGAACTCCCTGCGCTGGCATTACCCAGATCAGGTTCGAGGGTCTGCGGGCACCGGCCCGCACTCTCAGCGCTGTGCGCTCCCCTGTCGGATGTGAAGTTGTCTCGTCGCAGACGCTAGCACCGACAATGGGCCCCGGCCCAGCAGGGCGAGTGTCGGTAGGGTGGCGATCATGCTGGTGGATACGCGGGGACTGACGTTCGAGGTACGCGCCGGCGGCCCCGGGGACGGTGACCCGGTCCTGTTGCTGCACGGCTTCCCGCAGCACTCCGGCGAGTGGGACGCGGTCACGCCCGCGCTGCACGCCGCCGGGCTGCGCACGTACGCGCTCGACCAGCGCGGCTACTCGCCCGGCGCTCGGCCGGCGGACGTCGGGGCGTACCGGATTCCGGAGCTGGTGGCCGACGCGGCGGCGGTCCTCGACGCACTAGGGGTGAGCCGCGCGCACCTGGTCGGCCACGACTGGGGCGCGATCGTCGCGTGGGGCCTGGCGGCGGCGCACCCGGAGCGGGTGCGGACGCTGACCGCGGTGTCGGTGCCGCACCCGGCCGCGATGGGGCACGCGCTCGCCACCGACCCGCGGCAGAAGGTCAAGTCCGCCTACATCACGTTGTTCCGCAAGCCGGGTACGGCGGAGAAGGTGCTCCTGGCCCTGAACGCCACCGCGCTGCGCAGGCTGCTCAGCGGGGTGGGCGACGCCGGCGCGGTGGCCCGGTACGCCGAGCGGATGCGCGAGCCGGAGGCGTTGACGGCGGCGCTGAACTGGTATCGCGCGATGACCGGGGCGGACATGAAGGCGGTCGCCCCGGTCGGGGTGCCCACCACGTTCGTCTGGAGCGACAAGGACGTGGCGATCGGCCGGACGGCGGCGCAGGCCTGCGCCGCGCACGTCACCGGCGACTACCGGTTCGTGACGCTGTCCGGGGTCAGCCACTGGATCCCGGACGAGGCGCCCGGCCCGCTGGCCGAGGCGATCCTCGCCCGGTGTGCGGAAACGGAGGAAGCATGACGGTGAGCGCCGAGGCGTACCTGGCGGTGGTGACCGAGACCATCGGCCGGGTCGCCGCCGAGCAGCGACGCAACGTGGCCGCCGCGGCCGACCTGATCGCGGCGGCGGTGAGCGCCGACGGGGTGGTGCACGCGTTCGGCACCGGGCACTCCGAGGCGCTGGCCATGGAGATCGCCGGGCGGGCCGGCGGGCTGGTGCCCACCAACCGGATCGCGTTGCGTGACCTGGTGCTTGTCGGCGGCGACCCGGCCGACGTGCTCAGTCCGAAGCTGGAACGCGACCCGGCGGTGGCGCACCGCCTCTACGAGCTGGCGCCGATCCGGCCGCAGGACGTGTTCGTGCTCGCCTCGAACTCGGGCGTGAACGGGGCGATGGTCGAGTTCGCGTCCATCGTGAAGGAACGCGGGCACGGCCTGGTGGCGATCACCTCGGCGCGGCACTCGGCCCGGATGACCTCGCGGCACCCGTCCGGCCGCAAGCTGGCCGACTTCGCCGACGTGGTGCTGGACAACGGCGCCCCGTACGGCGACGCCACGCTGCCGCTGCCCGGTGGCGGCGCGGTCGGCGCGGTCTCCTCGATCACCGCCGCGCTGCTCGCCCAGCAGATCGTCGCCGAGGTGGTGGCCCGGCTGGTCGCGGCGGGGCAGCGCCCGCCGGTCTACCTGTCCGCGAACATCACCGGCGGCGACGAGCACAACGCCGAACTGGAAGCCCGGTACGCAGGCCGGATCCGCAGGGGTTCCTGAGCCGGTTTCGTGATCATCCGTACGGGGCACAGGCGGTGCGCCGGTGGGCGTTTCCCGCCGGCCGTGCCGTCTCCCGGGGAGGTCCGCGAGTGTCGAAGGAATCCGAGAAGCAACGCTGGCAGCGCAACTTCGCCGACCTGTTGCAGGAGCTGCGGGTCGCGCAGACCGGCGTGCAGATCCTGTTCGCCTTCCTGCTGACGCTGCCGTTCAGTGCCGGGTTCGACCGGACCACCGAGTTCCAGCGCGACATCTACATCCTGGCGCTGCTGACCGCCGCCGCGTCCGCCGCCATGATCATCTCTCCGGTGGCGTTCCACCGGGCGCTGTTCCGCCAGGGACGCAAGCCGGAACTGGTCCGCTTCGCCCACCGGATGGCCACCGGCGGCCTGTTCTTCATGCTCATCGCGATGGTCAGCTCGGTCCTGCTGGTCTCCGACTTCGTACTCGACCGGCCGATCGCGTTCCTGCTCAGCGCGCTCACCGGCCTCTGGTTCCTGATCTTCTGGGCGATCCTTCCGTTCAGCCGTCGCAACTGGGGTGAGGACGACATCGACGACGAGGACGACGACCCGCAGACGCTCACCGGCGGCTGACCGTCCGCCAAATCGGACGTGCACGCGGCGCTACCCCTGGGTAACACCCGGGGGTAGCGTCGTTTTCGTCGAACGCGTCGACGCAGCCGGACCGACGAGGAGGCAGCCGTGACCACGACACACAACAGCCGGCCCGAGTCACCCGACGGCGCGGGGCCGCTGCCCACCGAGGCGGGCCGGGTCTCCGAGAAGGAGGCCCGCCAGGTCGCCGAGGCGGCCCGCGAATCGGCCTGGGACCGGCCCAGCTTCGGCAAGGAGCTGTTCCTCGGCCGGTTCCGGCTCGACCTGATCGACCCGTGGCCCCGCCCCGACCCGGCCGAGGTGGCCCGCGCGGACGAGTTCCTCGGCGCGCTGCGCGCGTACCTGACGTCCGAGGTGGACGGCGAGGCGATCGAGCGGGACGCCCACATCCCCGACGAGGTGTTCCACGGCCTGGCCGGGCTGGGCACGTTCGGCATGAAGATCGACCGCAAGCACGGCGGGCTCGGGCTGAGCAACCTGCACTACTGCCGGGCGCTGATGCTCGTCGGTTCGGTGAACCCGGCGGTCAGCGCGCTTCTCTCCGCACACCAGTCGATCGGCGTGCCGCAGCCGCTGAAGATGTTCGGCACGCCCGAGCAGAAGGAACGGTTCCTGCCCCGGCTCGCCGCCGGTGAGGTCTCCGCGTTCCTGCTCACCGAGCCGGACGTCGGCTCCGACCCGGCCCGGCTCGCCACCACCGCCGAGCCCACCGCCGACGGCACCGGCTACCGGCTCAACGGGGTGAAGCTCTGGGCCACGAACGGCACACTCGCCACCCTGCTCGTGGTGATGGCCCGGGTGCCGGCCGGCGAGGGGCGGCGCGGCGGCATCACCGCGTTCGTGGTGGAGGGCGACAGCGACGGCATCACAGTCGAGCGGCGCAACTCCTTCGTCGGGCTGCGTGGCCTGGAGAACAGCCTCACCCGGTTCCACGACGTCTTCGTGCCGAAGGAGAATGTGATCGGCGGTGAGGGCAAGGGCCTGAAGATCGCACTGACCACGTTGAACACCGGCCGGCTCTCGCTGCCGGCCATGTGCGTCGGCGCCGGCAAGTGGGCGCTGAACGTGGCCCGGGAGTGGGCGGCGGACCGGGTCCAGTGGGGCCGCCCGGTGGGCGAGCACGAGGCGGTGGCGAAGAAGCTGTCCTTCATCGCCGCCACCACGTACGGCATGGAGTCGATGCTCGACCTGTCCTGCATGCTCGCCGACGACGACCGCAACGACATCCGGATCGAGGCGGCGCTGGTCAAGCTCTACGCCAGCGAGATGGCCTGGCGGATCGCCGACGAGCTGATCCAGATCCGCGGTGGCCGCGGCTACGAGACGGCCGACTCGCTGGCCGCCCGTGGGGAACGGCCGGCCGCCGTCGAGCAGCTCCTGCGCGACCTGCGGATCAACCGGATCTTCGAGGGCTCCACCGAGATCATGCACCTGCTGATCGCCCGCGAGGCGGTCGACGCGCACCTGTCGGTGGCGGGCGACATCATCGATCCCGACGCCGGGCTGGGCCGCAAGGCCAAGGCGGGCGCGCGGGCCGGCGCCTTCTACGCGAAGTGGCTGCCCACGCTGGCCGTCGGCAAGGGGCAGACGCCCGGGGCGTACCAGGAGTTCGGGCCGCTGGCCGGGCACCTGCGCCACGTCGAGCGGACCTCCCGCAAGCTGGCCCGGTCGACGTTCTACGCGATGTCCCGCTGGCAGGGGAAGATGGAGCGCAAGCAGGCGTTCCTCGGCCGGGTGGTGGACATCGGCGCGGAGCTGTTCGCGATGAGCGCGGTCTGCGTCCGGGCCTACGCCGAGCGCGACGCGCACCCGGAGAACGTCGAGCTGGCCGACCTGTTCTGCCGGCAGGCGCGGCTGCGCGTCGACGAGCTGTTCACCGGCCTGTGGTCGAACACCGACTCGGTCGACGTGGCCGCAGCCAAGCGGATCGTCGCCGGCCGGTACGCCTCGCTGGAGGAGGGCGTGGTCACCCCGCCGGCCGACCTGCCCTGGGTGGCCCGCTGGGAACCCGGCCCGTCCACCGGGCCGGACGTCCGCCGCCGCATCCCGCCCATCGGCTGACCGGACCGCCCGGCGGCCGTGCCGCCCGGTCGGCCGCCGGGGTGCGGCCGACCGGGTGCGCGGACCGCGCGGCACACCTCACCGGCCGCCGCGCAGCCCCAGTTCGCGCAGCTCCAGCGCGGCGAGCGCGTCGACTGTCGCGTCGTCGCCGCGCCGCCACGCCTCGGCGACGTCGGGCGCGATCCGGGTCAGCTTCGACAGCGGCTGACCGGCCAGCGCGCGCAGCGCCAGCAGGTCCCGGCCGGCCGGCACGCCGGCCAGGGCCTTGGCCGCGCCGGCCCGGCGCATCCAGCGCAGGCGCAGCGGCAGCCAGCCGAACAGCACCAGGCCGAGCGGGAACACCAGCACCGCGACGGTCAGCCCGAGCGCGAGCTGCCCGACCAGCTCCTGCTGGTCGCGGCCCGCCTCGGCGACCGCGCGGGCGGCGTCGGCGGCCCGGGTGAACGGCGCGGTCAGCTCGTCACCGACGATCGGCACCCGGCCGACCTTGCCGCCGGCGTCGGCCAGGTTGTCGGCGAGTCCACCGCCGGCCCCCTCCAGCTTCTGCCCGGGTACGGCGAGCTTCTCGACCACGTCGTGCAGCCACAGCGCGAAGCGGATCGCCGCGTACACCCAGACGACAACGAGCAGGTCGGTGAGGAACTGGCGGACGGCGGTGGGAAAACGGTCGGCGTAGATCTTCACGCCGGACAGCGTCCCACGACACGGGCGCGTCGGCACCTGGCCGATTTCCCGCTCAGTGCGACCCTTCGCCGGCGTGACTGACCGCGTCCCTGACGATGTGGGCCACGTGGTCGTCGACGAGCGCGTACGCGATCTCCCGGCCGCGCCGCGACCCGCGCACCACCCCCGCGCCGCGCAGCACCCGCAGGTGCTGGGAGACCAGCGGCTGCGGGGCGCCGAGCTTCTCGACCAGCTCGTGCACGCAGCGCTCCCCCTCGGCCAGCTCGCTGACGATCGCGAGCCGGATCGGGGCGGAGAGCGCGCGCAGCAGGTCACCCGCACCCTCGAAGGCGTCGTACCCGTTCGTGCCGGTCACCCTGTAACGGTAACCAATCCCAGCTGCGCCGGCGGGCAGGGCCTCATCCCAGCAGCACCTCGTGCTCGGCCGGCTCGGGCGGCGGCGTGGACCGGTCGGCCCGCACCCGCCGCCGCACCGCCCGCAGACCGGCCGCGGCGATCGCCACCAGCAGGAACGAGCCGATCGCCACGATCACCACCGAGGCGCCGGGCGCCGTGTTGGCGGTCGCCGCCACCCAGACGCCGGTGCCGGCGGCGAACACGCCCAGCGCCATGGCCGCCGTCATGGTGGACCGGAAGCCCCGGGTCACCTGCTGCGCGGTGGCCACCGGCACGACCATGAGCGCGCTGATCAGCAGCACCCCGACCGCCCGCATGGCGATGGTCACGGTGACCGCGGTGCCGACGGCGATGACCAGGTTCAGCGTCCGCACCGGCAGGCCGGACACACGCGCGTACTCCTCGTCGTGGCAGACCGCGAACAGCGCCGGGCGCAGCACCAGCATGGTCACCAGCAGCACCGCGCCGAGCACGCCGATGGTGACCAGGTCGCCCGGCGAGGTGGTGGTCAGCGACCCGAACAGGTACGCGTTGAGCGACCCGCTGCTGGCGTCGGAGAGCCCGACCAGCATCACGCCACCGGCGATGCCGCCGTAGAACAGCAACGCCAGCGCGAGGTCGCCGGAGGTGCGCCCGTACGCGCGGACCAGCTCGATCACGATCGCGCCGAGCGTCGCCGCGATCACCGCCACCAGCACGGGGGAGCGGTTGAGCAGCAGTCCCGCGCCGACGCCGGTGAGCGCCACGTGCCCGAGCCCGTCGCCGATCAACGCCAGCCGGCGCTGCACCAGGTAGATGCCGAGCGCCGGGGCGGCCAGCCCGATGATCAGCGCGCCGACCAGGGCGCGGAGCATGAAGTCGTACTGGAAGAGATCCATCTCAGATGCCTGTCCAGAGCCGGGCGGGCTCCTCGTCGCAGTGCGGGTGCACGTGCTCGTGGTCCGGGTCGGCGTGGTGGCCGGCCGGCTCCGGCACCGCGCCGTCGTGGGCGATCCCGCCCTGGTGCACCACCACGGCCCGGCTGATCAGCGGGCGCAACGGGCCCAGCTCGTGGGCGACGAGCAGCACCGTGCCGCCGCCGTCGCGGAACCCGCGCAGCGCCTCGGCGAACGCCTCCTGGCTGGCCGCGTCCACCCCGGCGGTCGGCTCGTCGAGCACCAGCAGCTCCGGCCCGCCGGCCAGGGCGCGGGCGATCAGGGTGCGCTGCTGCTGGCCGCCGGAGAGCGTGGACACCGGGTCACCGGCCCGGTCGGCGAGCCCGACCGCGTCCAGCGCCGCCGTCACCGCCTCCCGGTCCGCGCGCCCGGCGGGCCGCAGTACGCCCCGGCGGGCCAGCCGCCCGGACGCCACCACCTCGCGCACCGTCGCTGGCACTCCGCTGCCCGCGCCGAGCCGCTGCGGCACGTACCCGATGCGGTGCCACTGCCGGAAGCGGCGCTGCGGCGTGCCGAAGAGGGTGACCGACCCGGCGCCGACCGGCACCAGGCCGAGCGCGGCGCGCACGAGCGTCGACTTGCCGGAGCCGTTGGCGCCGAGCACGGCGACCACCTCTCCGGAGGTCACTGTCAACGAGACGTCACGCAGCACCGGGCGGCCGTCGTAGCCGACCGTGGCGTGCGCGATCTCGATCACGGGTGGGGTCATGAGCAGTCCAGAGCGGTTCGCAGGGTCTGCAGGTTGGCGCGCATCGCGGAGAGGTAGTCGCCCTCGGCGGGCGGGCCCTCCAGCGGGTCCAGCATCGCGGTCTTCGCCCCGACCTCGCGCGCGATGGTCTCGGCGACCTTCGGGCTGACCCGGCTCTCGAAGAAGATCGTCCCGGCCTGGTGCTCCCGGGCCTCCTTCGCGACCTCGGTGAGCCGCTGCGGGGACGGCTCGGTCTCCGGAGTGAGCCCGCTGATGCCGATCTGCTCCAGCCCGTAGCGCTCGGTCAGGTAACCGAACGCGGCGTGGCTGGTCACCACCTCCCGGCGCTGGCAGGTGCGCAGGCCGTCGGCGTACTCGGTGTCCAGCTTCGTCAGCTCGGTGCGCAGCGCGCCGGCGCGGGCGGTGTAGTCGGCGGCGTGGTCCGGGTCGGCCTTGCCGAGGCGCTCGGCGAGCCTGTCGCCGATGGTGGCGAGCCGGGTCGGGTCGAGCCAGACGTGCGGGTCCTTGCCGCCGCCCTCGTCGGAGTGCCCGGCCTCGCCGTCGTGGTCGTGGTCGTGCCCGCCGGCGGCGTCCCGCAGCGGCGTGACGCCCGCCACGTCGAACGCGCGGTCACCCCCGTTCTGCTCCACCGCCTCGTCCACCGCCGGCTGGAAGCCGCCGAGGTAGACGACCACGTCGGCGTCGACGATCTGGCCGACCTGCCGCGGGTTGAGTTCCAGGTCGTGCGGCTCGGCGCCGGGCTTGGTCAGGTTGCTGACCGCGACCGTGTCGCCGCCGATCCGCTCGGCCAGGAACTGGAGCGGGTAGAACGCGGCCACCACGCCCACCCGGCCCGGCTCGCTCGCGCCGCCCGTGCCGTCCGCGCAGGCGGTCAGGCCGGCGGTGGCGAGCAGGGCGGTGGCGGCGGCGATCAGGGTACGGCGAGGTGCGCGAACGGTCATGGGCTCAACTGTCCGCGACAACGAAAACTATTGTCAAAAACGCATGATTGCATGTCAGCGCAGGTCAACTCGGCTTCTCCGGTCAGCCGACCATGAGCTTCGCCAGCGCCACCGCGATCAACAAGGTGAGCATCACCAGCCGGAGCAGCCGGGTCGCCGGGGCCTGCACCGGCCAGGTGACGGACATCAGCCAGACCAGCCCGCCGGCCAGCACGAGCAGCAGGACGCCGCCCGCCGGGCCGGGCGCGAAGAGGCCGACAAGCACCAGGGCCAGCACGGCCAGGAACACCGCCGTCGGGTTGAGCCGTGCCAACCGGGACAGCACGGGACTCTGCGTACGCTGCATGCCACAAACTCTACGAGGAGGAACGCCGTGCTGGTCACCAACCGGTTCGTGGTGGAAGCCGAAACGGTGGACGAGTTCACCCGGGAGGCGCACGCCGCGCTGGCCGCGCTCGCCGCCCGCCCCGGCTACCTGCGCGGCGAACTGCTGCGCGCCCTCGACGACCCGGACCACTGGCTCCTGGTCACCGAGTGGGAGTCGGTCGGGGCGTACCGGCGGGCGCTGGGCGGCTTCGACGTCAAGGTCACCGCCGTGCCGTTGCTCGCCCGATCGGTGGACGAGCCGTCGGCGTACGAGACGCTCGCCAGCGCTGCTCCCGAGGGGGAGATCGTCGTCGTCGCCAGCGATCGTGCCGCAGGTCCGTACCGCTGAGTGCCGGGGCACTACCCTGGCGCGTATGACCGCTCCCGGACCGGCCGCGCCACCCCCGCCAGCAGTTCCGCCCGCGCCGCCGGCGGACCCCGGGGTGCCCGCGCCGCCGCAGGGGCCCGGCGTCGCGCCGCCGTTCGCCGCCCCGCCCACAGAGGGCGGGCGGACCCGGCTCTGGCTCGGCCTCGGCGCGGGCGCGCTGGCGGTGCTGATCTGCTGCGGTGGAGGCGGCGCGGCGGTGGTCGGCCTGGCGGTGAGCAACGCCCAGGCGATCGGCGAGCAGGGCCGGGCGGTCACGAACGACTACTACCAGGCGCTCGTGGCCCGGGAGTGGTCGAAGGCGTACGACACGCTCTGCGAGGACATCCGGAGGCAGGAGCCCCGGCGCGAGTTCGAGCGGCGGGTCGCCGCCGAGCCGCAGATCTCCGGCTACCGGGTGGGCGAGGTCGACCTCGCCACGCTCACCGTGCCGGTGGACGTCACGCTCGCCGGCGGCCGGCGGGAGGCGCAGACCGTGACACTCGCGCCGGACCAGCAGTCGGGCGGCGTGGAGGTCTGCGGGGTGAGCTGACCGGCCCCCGGTATTCTGCTGGGCTCGGGACGGACACGGTCGTACCGTTGTCCCGAACAGCCCGGTTCCATCCATCTCAACCGCGCCGACCGCCAGCCGGCGTAGGAGGAAACATGCCAGCCGACCGTATCGACGCCGTCACCAGCCTCGCCAAGCGCCGGGGCTTCGTCTTTCCCTCAAGCGAGATCTACGGGGGCACCCGGTCGGCGTGGGACTACGGTCCGCTCGGCGTCGAGCTGAAGGAGAACGTCCGCCGGCAGTGGTGGCGGACCATGGTGCAGCAACGCGACGACGTCGTCGGCCTCGACTCGGCGGTCATCCTGGCCCGCAAGGTCTGGGAGGCCAGCGGCCACATCGCCGAGTTCGTCGACCCGCTCACCGAGTGCCAGTCCTGCCACAAGCGGTTCCGGGCCGACCACCTGGAAGAGGCGTACGAGGCCAAGCACGGCAAGCCGCTGACCTCGCTGACGGAGCTGAACTGCCCCAACTGCGGCAACAAGGGCACCTTCACCGAGCCGAAGATGTTCAACGGCCTGATGAAGACCTACCTGGGCCCGGTGGAGAGCGACGAGGGCATGCACTACCTGCGCCCGGAGACCGCCCAGGGCATCTTCGTCAACTACAAGAACGTCGAGACGGTCGCCCGCAAGAAGCCGCCGTTCGGCATCGCGCAGACCGGCAAGTCGTTCCGCAACGAGATCACCCCCGGCAACTTCATCTTCCGGACCCGCGAGTTCGAGCAGATGGAAATGGAGTTCTTCGTCGAGCCCGGCACCGACGAGCAGTGGCACGAGTACTGGCTTCAGGAGCGCTGGAACTGGTACCTCGACCTCGGCCTGTCCGAGGAGAACCTGCGCTTCTACGAGCACCCCAAGGAGAAGCTCTCCCACTACTCGAAGCGCACCGTCGACATCGAGTACCGGTTCCGGTTCGGCGGCAGCGAGTTCGCCGAGCTGGAGGGCATCGCCAACCGCACCGACTTCGACCTGTCCACGCACAGCAAGCACTCCGGCGTCGACCTGTCGTACTTCGACCAGGGCAAGGGCGAGCGCTGGATGCCGTACGTGATCGAGCCGGCCGCCGGCCTCACCCGCGCGGTGCTGGCGTTCCTGCTGGAGGCGTACGACGAGGACGAGGCGCCGAACACCAAGGGCGGCGTGGACAAGCGCACCGTCATGCGCTTCGATCCGCGGCTGGCCCCGGTCAAGGTCGCCGTGCTGCCGCTGTCGCGCAACGAGGCGCTGTCGCCGAAGGCCAAGCAGCTCGCCACCGACCTGCGCAAGCGCTGGGTGGTCGAGTTCGACGACTCGCAGGCGATCGGCCGCCGCTACCGCCGGCAGGACGAGATCGGCACACCGTTCTGCGTCACCGTCGACTTCGACACGCTCGACGACAACGCGGTGACCGTCCGCAACCGCGACACCATGGCCCAGGAGCGGGTTTCGCTGGACCAGGTCGAGCGCTACCTGATCGAGCGCCTCCCCGGCTGCTGACCGCGTGTAAGGAAGGGCCCCTTCTTAACGCCTCGCGTAGAGAAGGGGCCCCTTCTTAACACCCCTCATCCGGGGGAGATCGGCTCCGCCCGTACGCCGGTCCCGGCGCCCAGCCCGCGCCGGGCCGCGTACGCGTCCTCCACCGTGCGCCGCACGCGGCCCGGCTCCCTGCGGATCTGCGCCGGCGTGAAGTGCAGGATGAGCACCCCGTAACGGCTCAGCTCGTTGTGCCGGTCCAGCGTCCGCGCCCAGTCGGCCGGGCTGAGGTGGTACTCCCGCGAGTCGACCTCCAGCGCCACCGCGCAGTCGGCGAGGTAGCCGTCCGGCGTCGGCAGGCGGGTGCCGTCGGCCGCCGACAGCCGCGGGTTCCACAGGATCCGGCCGAGCACGCCGCTGCCGCCCAGACACTCCCGCAGCTCCGTCTCCGGCGCGGAGCGGGCCCCGTCGGTGATCTCCGCGAATGCCTTCCGGATCAGGGCGGTGCGGCTGCGCCGGGCCCGGCGGATCTCCGCGTCCAGGCTGTCCAGGTCGGTGAAACCGCGCTGCACGGCCTCCGCCACCGTCGCCCGTACCGGCCGCAGCTGGCGCAGGTCGCGGGCGGCGTCCACGACCGCCCGGGCCGGTGAGCACACCGGGTACAGCGCGGTCCGCCGGGCCCGCGGATCAAGCTCCAGAGCCCGCGCGATCACCGCGTGACCGGCCGAGCGGCGCCGCACGTGGTGCGGCAGGACCAGGTGTACGTCAGTGCTGCGCGGACTGTGCCGGAAGCCGTACCAGACCAGGGCGGCCAGGCCGGTGAGCTGCGCGTCGGCGCCCGCGTAGAGCGCCGCTGAGATGCGCCGTTGCTCGTCGGTGAGGGTGCCGGTGACGAGTGCGTACGTGGCCGGCAGCACGCGCTGCCACAGGCCGCGCCGGGTCTGCCGGTACAGGTACATGTCGTCGTATCCGACGCCGAGCAGCTGCGTCCGCGTGACGATCTGCTGCTGGCGCTCGGCCAGGTCGCTGAGTTCGGGTGGCTGTTCGCGCATGCCCGGCAGCCTGCGGGCTCGACCGCTGCTCCTCCTGCCCGTGCGCCCGGCCTGTGGACAGCCGCCCCGGTTGTGGAGAACGCCCGCCGGACGGGCCGGCTGTGATATGCGCCCTGTTAAAAAGGGGCCCGTGCTCTACCGGAGACGTTAAGAGGGGGCCCTTCCTTACACTTGTGCGGTGACTGCTCCGACGCTGCCCGCGCTGACCATCAGCCCGCACCAGGTGTGGCCGCCGGTGGTGCTCGCGCCGATGGCCGGGATCACAAACGTCGGCTTCCGCCGGCTCTGCCGTGAGCAGGGCGGCGGCATCTACGTCTGCGAGATGATCACCACCCGCGCGCTCGTCGAGCGGAACCCGAAGACGCTGCGCATGATCGCCTTCGGCGCCGAGGAGCACCCCCGCAGCCTCCAGCTCTACGGCACCGACCCGGAGATCACCGCCGCCGCCGTGCGGATCGTGGTCGAGCGCGATCTCGCCGACCACATCGACCTGAACTTCGGCTGCCCTGTGCCCAAGGTGACCCGCCGTGGCGGCGGCTCGGCCCTGCCGTGGCGCCGCCGGCTGTTCGCCCGGCTGGTCAAGGCCGCGGTGGACGCCGCGTCACCCGCCGGTGTGCCGGTCACCGTCAAGATGCGCAAGGGCATCGACGACGACCATCTGACGTACGTCGAGGCGGGGCTGGCGGCCCAGGACGCGGGCGTCGCGGCGGTCGCCCTGCACGGGCGTACGGCCGCGCAGCGCTACTCCGGCACCGCCGACTGGGACGCCATCGCCACGCTCAAGTCGGCGCTCGACGTGCCGGTGCTCGGTAACGGCGACATCTGGGAGGCCGACGACGCGCTGCGGATGGTCGCGCACACCGGCGTGGACGGCGTGGTGATCGGGCGCGGCTGCCTGGGCCGGCCGTGGCTGTTCGCCGACCTGGAGGCCGCGTTCAACGGCAGCGCCGAGCAGCGGCTGCCGAGCCTCGGCGAGGTGGCGGTGACCATGCGCCGGCACGCCGAGCTGCTGGTGGAGCAGTTCGTGGCGGGCGCCCGGAACCCGGCCCGGGGCGAGCGGGACGGCTGCACCGACTTCCGCAAGCACGTCGCCTGGTACCTCAAGGGCTTCCCGATCGGCAGCGAACTGCGCCGCTCACTCGCCATGATCGAGAGCCTGGCGCAGCTGGACGACCTGCTCGGCAAGCTGGACCCGGCCGTACCGTTCCCGGTGGAGAACCTCGGCCAGCCGCGTGGCCGCACCAACTCCCCGGGCAAGGTGTTCCTGCCCGACGGGTGGCTGGCCAGCCGTGACGACGACACCCCGCCGGACGGTGCCGAGCTGGACGACTCCGGCGGCTGACCCGGTCATGCCGAAGGGCCCGACCCCTCGTGGGGGCCGGGCCCTTCGTGTCCGGTCAGGAGCTGTAGCCGCGGCTGGCGATCCAGCGGGCGAGCTCGTCGACGTCCATCCGGTAGGAGGCCTGGTTCGGGTTGGCCGAGTCGGCGATCGTCACGACCTTCCCGGCGTCGCGGTAGCCGACCACGCTGATGTAGTGGCCGCCCTCGAAGGAGTGGGTGTTGCCGTCGGTGTCGGTGGCGGTGCCGGCGATGTTGGCGACCACGGCGCGGCCGTCGTCGACGGTCTTGACCACGTCGGCACGCAGCTTGTCGACCTTGTCCCGGTCGCGGGCCTTGTCCACGGGGATCTCGGTGGACTTGTAGACGTCCTTACCGGTCTCCTTGTTCAGCACCGGGGTGATGTCGTTGATGCTGTCGGTGCCGGACTCGGTGGTGCCCATCTCCTTGGCCATGGCGTGCACGTCGATGTTCTTGCCCTGCACGCTCAGGGCGTTACGGGCGGCGGCGGGGCCGCAGAAGTAGAAGTTGGGCTGCGCCTCGTAGCGCACGTCCAGCTCCCGCTCGCCGTGCTTGCGGTCGTTGGTGACGACCTGGGCGGCGCGCTCGGCCGGGGTGGCCTGGGCGGCGATGGCGGGACCGGCGATGCCACCAGCGGTGGCGGCGATACCGGCGACGGTCAGAGCGGTCTTACGCAGCAGAGTGGTAGCCATGATCAGTTGCCTCTCTGTCGGGGGTACGACGGCAATGGGGGATGCCGCGAATAGAGATCAGGTGGCCCGGTGTGTGCGTCGGGCCGGTGGCTCGCTCGGGCGGCCAGGGGGACGGCCTGCTCCGGCGGCTCGGGGATGTAACGACCGGGACCCGGGGTCATTCCCGGCGCGCGTCGCCCGGTCTTACTGCTCGACAGGCGCTGTCGGCCTGCTCCGGCGGCGGGATCCGTCGGCCTGCTCGACGGCCCGGTGATGTAACGACCGGCGTCCCGGCCTGATTCCCGGACCGAGGGGCGGGGCGGTCGGCGGGTGCGGCGCGGTCTGCCATGTACAACGCCCCGCACCCACCCCCGATTCCACCCGACCGGTGACCCCGACCACCCCGATTCCGGACACCAACCCCGTCGAGGCTGCCCCGGGCTCCGCCCCCGCCGCCCAAGGGCTCCCTCCCTCCCTCCCTCCCTCCCCCCACCCCGGTGATCAAGGAGTTTGTGTCCGGCGTGCGGCCTCGAACGGACACAAAATCCTTGATCACCGGACCGATGGGGGTGAGTCGTGATGGTGCCGAATGTCGGTTTCTGGGATGGGTGGGTTCGAGATATTGGTAGATCGGCGCCCCTCTGGCGGCCGTTTCGTACCACGATCTGCGATCGGGGTGGGAGCGCGCGTTGGCGAGGGGTGGCTGGACGCGGCGCTTCGGGGATGGGGCGTCGATCATGAAGTTGGTGGCGTTTGTGCCTGGTTTGTCCCCGTCTACTTCATGATCGATCGGCTTGGGGTCGGCGGGGCCGGGGGCGGTTAGGGGGTGGTGGTTGGGGTGGGGGTGGGCTGGGTGGGGATGTGGGGGGCGGTTGAGGGCCAGGGGATCTCGGGGGAGGGGTGGAAAGTGATGCCGGCAGCCGCCCAGCGTGGGCCGTGGCCGGCGAGCCGGCTGCGGAACCGGGACCAGTCGTGCGTCTCGCGCGGCGACCAGCCCAGTTCGGCGACGGCGGGCAGGCGCGGGAAGAGCATGTACTCGACCTCTGCCGGCGTCGAGACCGACTCGGTCCAGAGCGGCGCCTCCACGCCCAGCACGGCCTCTGCCGGTACGCCCCGAACATGGGTGCCCGGATCCCACTCGTACGCCCGGCGCACGTCGATCAGACCGGCCCAGTCGTGCCCGATCGGGGTGTCCGGGGCGTACTTCATGTCCAGGTACGCGTGGTTGCCGGGGGAGAGGATCAGCCGGGCGCCCCGGCGTACCGCGTCGGCGGTCTCCGGGTCGTCGCCGTTCGTGCCCCACCACTGCAGGACGCGCCCGTCGACGTGCTCGGCCGGGGCGAGCTGGTGCCAGCCGACGACGGTCTTGCCGGTGGCGGCGACCAGCCGCTGCGCCCGCGCCACGAAGGCGCGGTAGCTGTCGGCCGGCACCTTGAACGCCTCGTCGCCGCCGAGGTGCAGCCACGGCCCGGGCGTCAGCGCGGCCACCTCGCCGACCACGTCCGCGACGAAGTCGTACGTCCGCTCGTCGGCGGGGTCGACGTAGCTGAACCCGACCTCGGTGCCGGTGTACGGCGGCGGCCCGATCTTGCCGGGTGCCAGTTCGGGGTACGCGACGAGCGCCGCGTTGGTGTGGCCCGGCAGGTCGATCTCGGGCACCACTGTCACGTGGCGGCGGGCGGCGTACGCGACGACGCGGCGGTAGTCGTCACGGGTGTACCAGCCGCCCGGGCCGCCGCCGACCTCGGTCGCGCCGCCGACCTCGGCGAGCCGGGGCCAGGAGTCGACCGCGATCCGCCAGCCCTGGTCGTCGGTGAGGTGCAGGTGCAGGTGGTTGAGCTTGTAGCGGGCCAGGTGGTCGACCACCCGCAGGACGTCCTCGACGCCGAAGAAGTGGCGGGCGACGTCGAGCATGGCGCCCCGGTAGGGGAAGCGCGGCCGGTCGACGATGGTGCCGCCGGGCACCGCCCAGCGCGCGGCGACAGCGGTCGGGCTCTCGATCGGCGCGGGTAGCAGCTGCCGCAGCGTCTGCGCCCCGTGGAACAGCCCGGCCGGGTTGACGGCGGTGATCCGCACGCCGTCGGCGGTCACGTCGAGCCGGTAGCCCTCGTCGCCGAGGGCTGCGCCGTCCGGCTCGCCGGAGCCTGTCGCCGCCTCGGGACCGGGAGCCGCCGGCGACAGCGTGAGCGTCAGCGGGCCGCCCTCGGGGGCGTCGGCGACCGGGAGCGGGAAGCCGGTGGCCGGGCGCAGCCAGGCGGCGAGCTGTTCGGCCACGTCCCGGCCGGCGGGACTGACCCGCAGCACCGCGTCCGCGCTCAGGGTGAAGTCCGCCGCCGGGTCCGGGACCACCCGCTCGGGCGCCGGCACCACGTCGTCGAGACGGACCGGCGCCGCTGCGGCGAGCGCGCCGTCGGCCCGGCTCGCGGCGACCCGCGCCAACTCGGCGGCGGGTGCCGGCACGCCGGGCAGCCCTGCATCCGCCGCGACGTCGGCCGACGGTCCCGCATCGGCGGATGCCGCGACGCCGGCGGGGGCCGCCGCGCCGGACGGCGACATCGCGGGTACGTCACCGGAAGACGTGCTGGCAGGACGGGTGGCGGTCGGCTCCGGACCGGTCTCCGGGGCGGTGGGGGTGGTCGGCACGGCGACAGCTCCGAGGGGTGTATTCGCGCGGGATATGGCAAAGGTGAGGATCCGCGAGACGCAGTGACGTCAAGAGTACGAGAGGAAGCGGAATTGCGTGATCGTGCTCGTGGAAGCGTTCCCAAAAACCCGTACGAACGCGGATTGTGGTGACCGTTGTGCCGAAAGTCACCGAACGCTCCCAGGTTTCGCGAAGTTCGCCTAGCCTTCGGCCCACCGACGCTGACGAGCCGGGATTACCGGTGGTCACTACCGGGGTATGTCCGAACTGAACCTTCGTTAAGTGTCAATGGCGCGCGTGGGAGGGCTCTGGTGGCAGCGCACGATTCGGTCGAGCAGAAGTACGTCTACGACTTCGCCGAGGGCAACAAGGATCTCAAGGATCTGCTCGGCGGCAAGGGGGCCAACCTGGCCGAGATGACGAACCTCGGCCTGCCGGTCCCGCCCGGCTTCACGATCACCACCGAGGCCTGCAAGGCGTACCTGACGACCGGGCGCGAGCCGGACGGCCTGGCCGCGCAGATCGAGGCGCACCTGGAGTCGCTGGAACGCGAGATGGGCCGGCGCCTCGGCGACCCGGACGACCCGCTGCTGGTCTCGGTACGCTCCGGCGCCAAGTTCTCCATGCCGGGCATGATGGAGACCGTCCTCAACGTGGGCCTCAACGACCGCAGCGTGGTCGGCCTGAGCAACCAAGCGGGTGGGAACGACAGGTTCGCCTGGGACTCCTACCGCCGCCTGATCCAGATGTTCGGCAAGACGGTCTGCGAGGTGCCGGGCGAGGAGTTCGAGCACGCGCTGGACGAGATCAAGCATGCCAAGGGCACGCACAACGACCTCGACCTGGACGCCGACGACCTGCGCGGGCTGGTCGACGCGTACAAGAAGATCTTCGCCAAGCACACCGGCCGCGAGTTCCCGCAGGAGCCGCGCGAGCAGCTCGACCTCGCCATCCGCGCGGTCTTCGACTCGTGGAACGCGGAGCGGGCGATCCTCTACCGCCGCCAGGAGCGCATCCCTGCCGACCTGGGCACCGCCGTCAACGTGGTGGCGATGGTGTTCGGCAACCTCGGTCCCGACTCCGGCACCGGCGTCGCGTTCACCCGCGACCCGGGCAGCGGCGCGCAGGGCATCTACGGCGACTACCTGGCCAACGCCCAGGGCGAGGACGTGGTGGCCGGCATCCGCAACACCGTGCCGTTGCAGGAGCTGGAGCAGCTCGACAAGACCTCCTACGACCAGCTGCTCGGCATCATGGCCCGGCTGGAGGAGCACTACAAGGACCTCTGCGACATCGAGTTCACCATCGAGCGCGGCAAGCTCTGGATGCTGCAGACCCGGGTCGGCAAGCGCACCGCCGCCGCCGCGTTCGTCATCGCCGGGCAGCTCGTCGACGAGGGCCTGATCGACCTGGACGAGGCGCTGCACCGGGTCAACGGCGCGCAGCTCGCCCAGCTGATGTTCCCGCGCTTCCAGCTCGACCACGGGTTCGAGGCGGTGGCCAAGGGCATCGGCGCCTCACCGGGCGCCGCGTCCGGCAAGGTCGTCTTCACCTCGGCCCGGGCGGTCGAGCTGGCCGCCGAGGGCGAGGCGGTGATCCTGGTCCGCCGGGAGACCAACCCGGACGATCTCAACGGCATGATCGCCGCCAAGGGCATCCTCACCTCCCGGGGCGGCAAGACCAGCCACGCCGCCGTGGTGGCCCGCGGCATGGGCAAGACCTGCGTCTCCGGCGCCGACGAGCTGGACGTGAACGTGCCGGCGAAGAAGTTCACAGTGGGCGGGCACGTGGTGAACGAGGGCGACGTGATCTCGGTCGACGGCACCACCGGCAAGGTCTACCTCGGCGAGGTGCCGGTCATGCCGTCCGAGGTGGTGCAGTACTTCGAGGGCGAACTCGACCCGGAGGACGTCGACGACGCGCTGGTCCGCGCCGTACACCGGATCATGACGCACGCCGACGCCACGCGGCGGCTGCGGGTACGCACGAACGCCGACACCGGCGCGGACGCGGCCCGGGCGCGGCGCTTCGGCGCCGAGGGCATCGGCCTGTGCCGCACCGAGCACATGTTCCTCGGCGACCGGCGCGAACTGGTCGAGCGGCTCATCCTGGCCTCCGGCCCGCAGGAGCGGGAGGACGCGCTCGCGGCGCTGCTGCCGCTGCAGCGGGCCGACTTCATCGAGATCTTCCGCGAGATGGACGGCCTGCCCGTCACCGTGCGGCTGATCGACCCGCCGCTGCACGAGTTCCTGCCCCCGCTGGAGCAGCTCGCGGTGAACGTCGCGGTGGCCCAGGAGCGCGGCGAGGACGTCGCCAAGGAGGAGGCGCTGCTCGCCGCCGTGCGGCGGATGCACGAGGAGAACCCGATGCTGGGCCTGCGCGGCGTCCGGCTCGGCCTGGTCATCCCGGGCCTGTTCGCCATGCAGGTCCGCGCGATCTCCGAGGCCGCCGTCGCTGTCGTCCGCGACGGCGGCAAGGCCTGCCCGGAGATCATGGTGCCGCTGGTCGGCGCCGTGCAGGAGCTGGAGACGGTACGCACCGAGGCCGAGCGGATCATCGCCGAGGTGGTCGGGGACAGCGGCGTCGAGGTGCTGATCGGCACGATGATCGAGGTGCCCCGGGCGGCGCTGACCGCCGGGCAGATCGCCGAGGCGGCCGAGTTCTTCTCCTTCGGCACCAACGACCTGACCCAGATGGGCTGGGGCTTCTCCCGCGACGACGTGGAGGGCGCGTTCTTCTGGCGCTACCTGGAGCTGGGCATCTTCGGCATCTCGCCGTTCGAGTCGATCGACGCCGACGGCGTCGGCCGGCTGGTGCGCATCGCCGCCGAGGAGGGCCGGGCGGCCCGGCCGGGGCTGAAGCTCGGCGTCTGCGGCGAGCACGGTGGCGACCCGGACTCGGTGCACTTCTTCCACTCCGTCGGCCTGGACTACGTCTCCTGCTCGCCGTTCCGGGTGCCGGTGGCCCGGCTGGAGGCCGGTCGCGCAGCCATCACCACCACCGGTTCGGACTCCCGCTGAGGAGGCGCGGGGCCGCCGGTGTTCGCCGGCGGCCCCGCGTACGCCCGACGCGCCTTTCCGGTCTCCTCGGCGTAACCTGAGCTTCCGCCACGTGTCGATCAGGAGGGGTGGGCGCATGACCGCCGTCTGGGAGAACCTGACCATCGACGCCCGGGACCCGTCCCGGCTCGCCAGTTGGTGGGCGGAGGCGCTCGGCTATCAGGTGATCACCGACAAGCCGGACGAGGTGGAGATCCGCCGCACGCCCGACACCTCACCCGGTCTCGTCTTCGTCCCGGTCGCCGGGCCGAAGGAGGGAAAGAACCGGCTGCACATCGACCTGCGACCGGCCGACATGGAGGCCGAGGTGGAGCGCCTCGTCGACATGGGCGCGCGGCACGTCGACATCGGCCAGGGAGACGTGGAGTGGACGGTGCTCGCCGACCCGGAGGGCAACGAGTTCTGCGTGTTGCGGGAGCGCGAGGGGTGAGCCGGTTTTGCGAGCCCCGCAGTCGCGACCTCCGGCCGTTGCGCCAACGCGGCAGCGGTGACCGGGGCTGACGACGCGGCGCGGCTGGTCGGCGAGGCGCCCAAGGACACCGGGTACGGCCGGTCGCCGTTCGAGCGGGACCGCGCCCGCGTGCTGCACTCGGCGGCGTTCCGCCGGCTCGCCGCGAAGACACAGGTGCACGTCGCCGGGACGAACGACTTCCTGCGTACCCGGCTGACCCACTCGCTGGAGGTCGCGCAGATCGCCCGCGAGATGGGCGCCCGGCTGGGCTGCGACCCGGACGTGGTGGACACCGCCGGGCTGGCGCACGACCTGGGCCACCCGCCGTTCGGGCACAACGGGGAGTACGCGCTGGACGAGCTGGCCGCCTCCTGCGGCGGCTTCGAGGGCAACGCGCAGACGCTGCGGGTCCTCACCCGGCTGGAGGCGAAGGTGTTCGCCCCGGACGGGCGCTCGGCCGGGCTGAACCTGACCCGGGCCGGGCTGGACGCGGTGAGCAAGTACCCGTGGCCCCGCCGGCCCGGCGAACGCAAGTTCGGCGTGTACGCCGACGACCGCCCGGTCTTCGACTGGCTGCGCGAGGGCGCCCCGCCCGGCGACCGGCGCTGCCTGGAGGCCCAGGTGATGGACTGGGCCGACGACGTGGCGTACTCGGTGCACGACGTCGAGGACGGCATCCACGGCGGGTACGTCGACCTGCGCCCGCTGCTGGCCGACCCGGACGAGCGGCGGGCGCTCTGCGCCGACGTGGCGGCCACCTACTCCGGTGAGGCGCCGGAGGACCTGGGTGAGGTGCTGGGCGAGCTGCTCGCCGATCCGGTGCTCGCCCCGCTGGCGGCGTACGACGGCAGCCACCGTGCCCTCGCCGCCCTGAAGGCCACCACGAGCGTGCTCACCGGCCGGTTCGTCGCCGCGGTGGTGGCCGCCACCCAGCAGCGCCACGGTCCCGGCCCGCACCGCCGCTACCAGGCCGACCTGGTGGTGCCGCGCCGGATCCGGGCGCAGTGCGCGCTGCTCAAGGGCGTGGCGCTGCGGTACGTGATGCGCCGCCCCGGCGCGGAGGAGCGCTACGCGCGGCAGCGGGACGTGCTGGCCGGGCTGGTCGCGGCGCTGCTGGACCGGGCGCCGGACGGGCTGGACCCGATGTTCGCGCCGCTGTGGCGGGACGCGCCGGACGACGCCGCGCGGCTGCGCGTGGTGATCGACCAGGTCGTCTCGCTCACCGATCCGGCCGCGCTGGCCTGGCACGCCCGCCTGGTGCCACCGAGCTGACGGAGCCGCCGACGCGGCGCTTAGGCTAGCCTAAGCGTTATGACGGACCGCCCGAAGAAGCTCACCGCCGCCACGGTCGTCCGGACCACGCGGCCCACCCCGCACCTGATCCGCCTCGTGCTGGGGGGTCCGGAGCTGGCCGGGCTGCCGGTGGGCGCGTACACCGACCACTACGTGAAGTTCGCCTTTCCGCCGGCCGGGGTGAGCTACCCGGACCCGGTCGACCTGGCGACGATCAAGCGGGAGTTCCCGGCGGAGCAGTGGCCGCGCCTGCGCGCGTACACGGTGCGGGCCTGGGACGCCGCGGCCGGTGAGATGACTGTGGACGTGGTGCACCACGGCGACGAGGGTCTGGCCGGGCCGTGGGCGGCGGCGTTGCGCCCCGGCGACCGGGTGTTGTTCACCGGGCCGGGCGGCGCGTACGCGCCGGACCCGGTGGCCGACTGGCACCTGCTGGCCGGCGACGAGAGCGCGCTGCCCGCCATCGCCGCCGCCCTGGAACGCCTGCCCGCCGGGGCCCGCGCGACGGTGTACGTCGAGGTGGACGGTCCGCCCGACGAGCTGCCGCTGGACAGCGCCGCCACCGTCGACCTGCGCTGGCTGCACCGGGCCGGGCGCCCGTACGGCGAGCCGCTGGTCGAGGCGGTCCGGGCGCTGGAGTTCCCGCCCGGCCGGGTGCACGCGTTCGTGCACGGCGAGGCCGGGGCGGTCAAGGAGCTGCGGCGGCTGCTGCGGGTCGAGCGCGGCGTGCCCCGGGGTGACCTGTCCATCTCCGGCTACTGGCGGCGGGGCATGGACGACGAGGGCTGGCGGTCGACCAAGCCGGCCTGGAACGCCGCCGTGGAGGCCGAGGAGGCCGCCACCGTCGCTGCCTGACCGGCGTCCTGCGGCGTTCCGGCCCGCCGATACGGCCGGTCCGCCCACGATGAGGGCATGACGGGACGGATGGGGCAACGGCCCGCGACCCAGCCGGTCGACCGGGTGGTGCTCGGGGTCGGGGTCGCCGGTGTGGTCGCCGTGGTGCTGTGGGGCGTGCTCGCCAGGGGTTCACTGGCCCGCTTCGGCGAGTCCGGCCTGGCCTGGACCGTGGGCACCTTCGGCTGGTTCTTCGTGGTCGCGGCCGACGCGTTCCTGGTGCTGGCGGTGGTGATCGCCGCCACCCGGTTCGGCCGGATCCGGCTGGGCGCCGACGACGACGAGCCGGAGTTCGACACGCTGGCCTGGATCGCCATGATGTTCAGTGCCGGCATGGGCATCGGCCTGGTGTTCTTCGCCGTCGCCGAACCGATCCAGCACTACGCCGCGCCGCCGCCGGCCTCCGGGGTCGAGCCGCAGACCGGGGCCGCCGCCGCGACGGCCATGCAGTACACGCTCTTCCACTGGACGCTGCACCCGTGGGGCATCTACGCGATCGCGGCGCTGGCACTGGCCTACTCGACGTTCCGCAAGGGGCGGGGCAACCGCATCTCGTCCGCGTTCGCACCGCTGCTCGGCGACCGGACCGACGGTCCGATCGGTCGCGCGATCGACCTGCTCGCCGTCTTCGCCACCGTGTTCGGCTCCGCGACCAGTCTCGGCCTGGGCGCGCTCCAGGTGGCGGCCGGCCTCGACCTGGTGGCCGGCGTGCCGGACAGCCGGGCCGTCGAGTTGACGATCATCGGCGCGCTCACGCTCGCGTTTGTCGTGTCCGCCTTCTCCGGCCTGCACCGGGGCGTCAAGTGGCTCTCCACCACGAACGTCCTGATCGCTGTCGTGCTGATGCTGTTCGTGTTCGTGGTCGGTCCGACCGTCTACACGCTGGAGGTGCTGCCGGCCTCGATCGGTGACTACCTGAGCGGCCTGGTGCGGATGTCGACGCGGACCGGCGCGTTCTCCGACCCGGGCTGGCTGGGCTCGTGGACCATCTTCTACTGGGCGTGGTGGATCTCCTGGGCACCGTTCGTGGGCACGTTCATCGCCCGCATCTCGCGCGGCCGTACGGTCCGGCAGTTCCTGATCGGGGTGCTGCTGGTGCCCAGCGGTGCCAGCGCCGTCTGGTTCGCGATCATGGGCGGCACCGCGTTGCGTACCCAGACCACCGGCACCCGTGACCTGGTCGCGGATGTGGGTGCCAGCTCGGAGCAGGCGCTGTTCGGGCTGCTCGACGCGCTGCCGCTGGCCACGCTGACGAGCGTGCTCGCCATGGTGCTGATCGGGCTCTACTTCGTCACCAGCGCCGACTCCGCGTCCCTGGTGCTGGGCTCGCTCAGCTCGCGGGGCGCGCTGCGGCCGCACCGCGGGGTGGTGGTGCTCTGGGGCGTGCTGATCGGCGCGGTGGCGGGGGCGTTGCTGCTGGCCGGAGGTCTGGCCGCGTTGCAGCAGGCGACCATCCTGGTCGCGTTGCCGTTCGTCGTGGTGATGCTGGGCCTGGCCGTGGCGGTCGTGCGGGAGATGGCTGTCGATCCGATGATCCGCCCCGGGCCTCCGCCCCGCCGCTCCGGCCTGGCCGCGGCGGTCCGGGCGGCGCGGTCGTACGAGGAGGAGGATCCGGCCCCCGTCACGAGATGGTTCCATCGCCCTCGCCGTTGAGTGGGGATACCTCGATTTATAGTAGAGATGCTACATTCCGAGGTATGACTGCGGTCGAACTCCCTGGGGCCGTCGCGTCCCCCCGACCGCCCGACGAGGATCTCGTCCTCGACGTGCGGGATCTGCGTATGCGCTACGGCGCCGTCGACGTGCTGCACGGCGTCGACCTGACCGCCCGGCGGGGCGAGGTGGTGGCGCTGCTCGGGCCCAACGGCGCCGGCAAGACCACCACCATCGAGATCCTCGAAGGCTTCCGGCTGCCCTCGGCCGGCACGGTGCGCGTGCTCGGCACCGACCCCGCACGCGGCGACGAGCGGTGGCGCGCGCGGCTGGGCGTGGTGCTCCAGTCCTGGCGCGACCACGGCAAGTGGCGGGTGCGGGAGCTGCTCGCCCACCTCGGCGACTTCTACGCGCCCTACGCCACCGACCGGATCCCGCGCCCGTGGCCGGTCGACGACCTGCTGGACACCGTCGGGCTGAGCGCGCACGCCGGCAGCCGGGTGGCCCGGCTCTCCGGCGGCCAGCGCCGCCGCCTCGACGTCGCGGTCGGCATCGTCGGCCGGCCGGAACTGCTCTTCCTCGACGAGCCCACCGTCGGCTTCGACCCGGCCGCCCGGCGCGAATTCCACGAGCTGGTGCACCGGCTGGCCGACCTGGACGAGACCACGATCGTGCTGACCACGCACGACCTGGCCGAGGCGGAGAAGCTGGCCGACCGCATCCTCATCCTGGCCGGCGGCCGGATCATCGCCGAGGGCTCACCCGACCAGCTCGCCCGGCGCGTCGCCGGGGACGCCGAGGTGCGCTGGACCCGTGACGGCGAGCGGTACGTGCACGCCACGCCCGACGCCACCGCGTTCCTGCGCGACCTGCTCCGCGAGCACGGCGACCGGATACGCGAGCTGGAGGTGCGCCGGGCCACCCTGGAGGACGCGTACCTGACCCTGGTGCACGAGGAGGAGACGGGTATCCGTACCGGCCGGGCCGAGCGGGTGTGGCAGCAGGAGGCGAACCGATGAACCCGACCACGAACGCGCTGCGGGCCGGGCTGCGGCGCGGCGTCATCGAGCTGCGCGCGACGTTCACCAACGGCCAGGATCTGTGGACCTACTTCTTCCCCACCGTGGTGCTGCTGGTCGCCGTGTTCTGGATGCGCGGCTCGACCGTGCCCGGCACCGACTTCTCCCTCGGTGCCCGTACGCTGCCCAGCGCGCTCGGCATGGGCCTGCTCTTCGGCGGCCTGCTCGGGTTGGCCAACCAGCTCGTCATCGACCGGGAGGACGGCACGCTGCTGCGCGCCAAGGCGATCCCGGACGGCATGCTCGGCTACCTGGTCGGCAAGATCGTGCTGGTCTCGGCGGTCTCGCTGATCGGCGTGGCCATCCAGCTCACGCCCGGCCTGTTCTTCCTGGACGGCCTGCGACTCGGTGACCCGGGCGCGTGGCTCACGCTGGCCTGGGTGGTGCCGCTCGGGCTGGTGGCGACGCTGCCGCTGGGCGCGGTGATCGGCTCGCTGATCGACAACCCGCGCAACATGGGCCTGGTGGTGATGCCGATCTTCGGTCTGATCGCGCTGTCCGGCATCTTCTATCCGATCAACGGCCTGCCCGGTTGGGTGCAGGGCATCGCCCAGGTCTTCCCGCTCTACTGGCTAGGCTTGGGCATGCGCTCGGCGCTGCTCCCGGCCGACCTGGCGGCTGTCGAACTCGGCGGCTCCTGGCGGCACCTGGAGACGCTCGGGGTGCTCGGCGCCTGGGCGGTGCTCGGGCTGGTGCTGGCCCCTGTGGTGCTGCGCCGGATGGCCCGCCGGGAGTCCGGCTCGCGGGTCGCCGCCCGGCGGGAACGGGCCATGCAGCGGGTCGGATGAGAGGGCGGCGATGAGCGAGACCGTGCACAACCGCATCGCGGTGCTGCGCGCCGAACGGGGCGTCTCCCGCCGGCAACTGGCCGACGCGCTCGGTGTGCACTACCAGACCGTGGGTTACCTGGAACGCGGCGAGTTCCGGCCGAGCCTGCACCTGGCGCTGCGCATCGCGGCGTACTTCGAGGTGCCGGTCGAGGTGGTCTTCTCCATCGAGCCGTTCCCGCGCATCGGCGACCCCGCGGCGGCCCGCTCGGCCTGAGTCGGGGGACGGGCGTGGTCGGCCACACGCCCGTCCCCCCGGCCGCCGGAACGTCGGTCCGGCAGGGCAGGATGTACGCCGAGGGGGGTGGCGGTCATGGCGGGGCGGATCCGGGACGAGGACATCGCGCTGGTCCGCGAGCGCACCGCCATCGCGGACGTCATCTCCGAGGTGGTGACGCTCAAGTCGGCCGGCGGCGGCAACCTCAAGGGGCTCTGCCCGTTCCACGACGAGAAGAGCCCGTCGTTCAACGTCTCGCCCGCCCGCAACGTGTTCTACTGCTTCGGCTGCGGGGTCGGCGGCGACGCGATCAAGTTCCTGATGGACGCCGAGCACCTCAGCTTCGTCGAGTCCGTCGAGCGGCTGGCCGCGCGCGCCGGCATCCAGTTGCGCTACGTCGAGGACGACAGGTCCGCGCCGCGTACCCGGCCGCAGCAGGGGCAGCGGCAGCGCCTGATCGCGGCGCACGCCGCCGCCGTCGACTTCTACCGGGCCCAGCTCACCACCGCCGGCGCCCGCCCGGCCCGCGAGTTCCTCGCCGGGCGCGGGTTCGACCGGGCCGCCGCCGAGCGGTACGGCTGCGGCTTCGCCCCGGACGGCTGGGACCTGCTCACCAAGCACCTGCGTCAGCAGGGCTTCACCCACGACGAGCTGGTCACCGCCGGGCTCTCCCGCCCGGCGCGCTCCGGCTCGCTGATCGACCGGTTCCGCCGTCGCCTGATGTGGCCGATCCGGGACATCACCGGCGACGTGATCGGCTTCGGGGCCCGCAAGCTGTTCGACGACGACGACGGCCCGAAATACCTCAACACCCCCGAGACGCCGATCTACAAGAAGTCGCACGTGCTCTACGGCATCGACCAGGCCAAGCGGGAGATCGCCAAGCAGGGCAAGGTGGTGGTCGTCGAGGGCTACACCGACGTGATGGCCTGCCACCTCGCCGACGTGCCGACGGCGGTGGCGACCTGCGGCACCGCGTTCGGCGGCGACCACATCTCGGTGCTGCGCCGGGTGCTGTTCGACAGCGACGAGCGGGCCGGGGAGATCATCTTCACCTTCGACGGCGACGCCGCCGGGCAGAAGGCCGCGCTGCGCGCCTTCGAGGACGACCAGCGCTTCGTCGGGCGTACCTTCATCGCGGTCAGCCCCGACAACATGGACCCGTGCGAGCTGCGCCTGGCAAAGGGCGACCTGGCCGTACGCGACCTGGTGGCCCGCCGCGAGCCGCTGGTGGACTTCGCGCTCCGGCACGTGATCAGCCGGTTCGACCTGGACACCGTCGACGGCCGGGTCGAGGCCATGCGCCGCGCCGCGCCCCTGGTGGCGAAGATCAAGGACCGGGAGAAGCGCCCGGAGTACGTGCGCAAGCTCGCCGGTGACCTCGGCATGGAGATCGAGCCGGTGCAGCGCGCGGTGCTGGCGGCAGCACACGGGCAACCGGGGCCCGGTGCGCCCGCCGCACCCGCACGCCGCGGCCCGGCCGCGCCCGCCGTGGACAGCCCGCGTTCCATGGTGGAGCGGGAGGCGCTGAAGCTGGCGTTGCAGGAGCCGGTCCTGGCCGGCCCGATGTTCGACGCGGTCGAGGCGACCGACTACCAGCACCCGGTGCACGTCGCGGTGCGCGCCGCCGTCGCCGCGGCCGGCGGCGCGTCCGCCGCCACCGGTGGCGCGGTCTGGATCGAGCGGGTCCGCGACGCCTGCGACGACCTGGCCGGGCAGGCGCTGGTCGGCGAGCTGGCGGTGGAGCCGCTGCGCATCGACGGCGAGCCCGACCCGCGGTACGTCTCGATCACCATGGCCCGGCTCCAGTGGAGTTCGGTCACCGGCCGCATCCGCGACCTGAAGTCCAAGATCCAGCGGATCAACCCGGTGAGCAACAAGGACGAGTACTTCGCCCTGTTCGGGGAACTGCTCTCGCTGGAACAGCACGCACGGGCACTGCGCGAGCAGGCCGCCGGAGGATTGTGATGGGACTATTCAACCGCCGGCCGAAACTCCCGTCGGCAGACCGGCCGCCGCTGGCCGCCGACGAGCGGGTGCTCGCCTGGGCCGCCGCCGGCACCGGCGAGGGCGGCAACGACGGCGTGCTGGTGGCCAGCAACCGCGGGCTGTGGCTGCCCGGCCGGGTGGAGCGCCTCGGCTGGCACGACATCCTCAAGGCGGTCTGGTCCGGCCGCGAACTCACAGTCACCCCGGCCGAACCGGTCGGCGAGCACGACGGCTACCTGGTGGTCGCGGACGGCCTGCCCGAGACGTATCTGCTCGTCGACCCGGGTGACCTGCCGCACCAGGTCCGGGCCCGGGTCACCGGCTCGGTGGCGTACACCTCGCACCACGAGATGCCCGGCGGCTCCGGGCGGATCGCGGCCCGGCGGGTGTCCGGGGTCGACGGGCTGACCTGGACGGTCCGCTACGACCCGGGGACGCCCGACGACGAGGCGGTGACCGCCGAGACCGCCCGGCTGGTAGCGGCGGCGCGGGCCGCCACCGCCCCCGCCGACGCCTGAGGCCTACACCTTGAGGACGTCGACCTCGTAGAGCGGGATGGAGGCGTCGCGGGTGGCCAGGGTCAGGTTCTCCGTGATCGCCTGCGCCACCAGCATCCGGTCGAAGGGATCCCGGTGATGCGGCGGCAGGCGGCCTGCGGTGATGGCGTGGTCGTGGGTCACCGGGAGTTCACGGAAACCCATGTCCCGCACCCGTTCCGCGAGGTCGGGAGGACCGGAGAGCTTTCCCGCCTGCTGCTTGATGGTGATCTCCCAGAGGCTGACCGGGGAGAGGAAGACATCGGGGTCGTGGCGTAGCCGGTCGAGGAACTCGACGGCGAGGGTGGCGTCGCCGGTGATGGCCCAGAGCGCGACGTGGGTGTCCAGCAGCAGGGTCATGCGCCGATCCCGAAGTCGGCGGCGATCTCGGCGTTGGTCTGTGGCGAATCCCAGTCACCCGAGAGGTCCACCTGCCCCGCGAGGGAGCCGATCGCGGTGCGGTCGGTCCGGCGCACCAGCGGTACGACCTTCGCCACCGGGGTGCCCGCCCGGTCGATGATGATCTCTTCGCCGCGTTCCACCCGCTCGATGATGCGCGACAGGTGGGTCTTGGCGTCATGCATGTTGTAGTGCACAGCCTCAGCCGACATGGCGCGCCCTCCTCGGTTAGCTAAGTTCTTAGTTTAGGCACGTGGGCGGGCGCCGTCGAGGAAGAGCGCGACGACCCGGGCGGGTCCGGTCTCGTCGGTGAGGTCGGCCGCGCGGGCCAGGTGCAGGAACGCGTTCATCAGGAACTCCGGTTCGCCGGTGACGGCGCCCTCGGCCCGGGCGTCGGCGAAGAACCGGGTCACCGGCGCCAGCATCAGGGCGACGTAGAGGCCCGAGACGTGCTCGCTGGTCGCGGCGGAGACGAGCGGCAGCGTGTCGTAGATGCGCTGCTCGAACGTGATCGCGTCGCCGTGCTGCCCGGCGGCGACGGTGGCGAGCGCGTGCAGCCGCCGCGGCACGTCGCCGGGGCCGGACAACGCCGCCGAGATCAGGCCGCCGACGTCGCGGATGTACCGTTCCGCCACCGCGATGTAGAGATCCTCCTTTCCGCCGGGGAAGTGGTGGTAGATGGACGGCTTCTGGATGCCGACGCTGCGGCCCACGCCGACCAGGGAGATGCCCTGGTAGCCGGTCGCGGCGAGCTGCTCGGCGAACGCGTCCATGATCTGGGTGCGGGTGTCGGTGGGGCTCATCGGTTCTCTCTCGCGTGGCGGAGGGCGAGGGCGCAGGCGGCGGTTCCGGCGACGGCGAGGACGGCGATCGCCGTGACGCCGATCGGAGCCGCGGTGAGCGCCGCGTCGCCGCCGAGCTGGCGGGCGGTGTCGACGATATAGGTGAGCGGGTTGACGACGGCGATCGCCCGCATCCAGCCGGCCAGTTCGTCGACCGGCGCGAACACGCCGGTGAAGAACGACAGGCCGAACACGGCGAGCGTGACCAGGTTGGTGGCCGACGCCGAGGCGGACCGGATCGCGAGCGCCATGCTCAGCAGCGCGACGCCGAGGCCCAGGGCCAGCATCAGCAGCAGCATCGCGGCGACGCCGGACCAGCTCGCCGGCCGGTAGCCGAGCGCCGTTGCCCCGGCGACGGTCACCGCCATCTGGAGTACGACGGCGACCAGCGCGGCGACGGCCGGGCCGACGAGGAACGGTGTGGTGGTGCCGTGGGCGAGCCGGAGACGGTCCAGGTATCCGCTGGTGAGGTCGCCCAGCACCAGCGTGCCGGCCGCACCCGCGCCGGTGGCGACGCCGGTGAGGAGGATCAGCGGCAGCAGGAACGCGGTGAAGCTCGTCCCGCCCAGGTAGGTGCTGCCGACGGCGTCGAGCTGTCCGGCGTAGACGAGCAGGAAGAACAGGGACTGGGCGACCGGGGCGACCAGCAGCGCGGGCGTACGGAGCACGGCGCGCGTGGAGCGTCCGATCGCCGCGAGGACGACCGATGCCGGAGATCTGCGGGATGAGGGGACTGCCTGCGGGAGCACGGGTTCGGGCCTTTCGGGTTGCGGTGGGAGCACGTGTCAGCGGGCGGCGAGGGCGACGAAGACGTCGTCGAGGGAGGGCTCGGCGAGGTGGAGACCGGTGATGTCGGCGGCGACGTGGCCGGCCTCGGTCAGGGCGCTCGCCAGGGCCCGCGGATCGTCGGGCACGGCGAGGCGTACCCGGTCCGGGTGATCGGGGTCGGCACGGAACCCGGCCTCGGAGGCGGCGACGAGCGCGTTCGCGGCGGCGGCGCCGGACAGGTCGAGCGTGAGCGTACGGGCGCCGACGCGCTGCTTCAGCGACGCCGGTGAGCCCTGGGCGACCACCCGGCCGTCCCGGAGCACCGCGATCTCCGTGGCCAGCACGTCCGCCTCGTGCAGGTCCTGGGTCGAGATGAGCAGCGACGTTCCGGCCTGGTTGAGGCGGGTCAGCTCGTTCCAGAAGTCGATGCGCGCGAGCGGGTCCAGGCCGGTGGTCGGCTCGTCCAGGATCACCACGGCGGGCTCGGCGACGAGTGCCACGGCCAGGTCCAGCTTGCGGCGGGTGCCGCCGGAGAGCTTGGCGACCCGGGTCGAGCGGTGCTCGCCCAGGCCGAACAGGTCGACGAGTTCCCGCGTGCGGTGGGCCCGCTGCCGGCGTCCCAGCCCGAGCGCCACGCCGTGGAAGTCGAGCACCTCGGCCGGGGAGGCGAGCGGGTCAAGCGCGTTCGACTGCGGCGCGAGGCCGATGAGGCGCCGGGCGTCCCGCGCCTGGGTGACGGTGTCGAACCCGCCGACGCGTACCGAGCCGGACGTCGGGGTGCGCAGCGTCGCGATGATCTCCAGCAGCGTGGACTTGCCCGCGCCGTTGTGGCCGAGCACGACGAACCGGGCGCCGGGCGCGACGGTCAGGTCGAGCGCGCGCAGGGCGTCGCGGCTGCCGTAGGTCTTGGTGAGGGCGGTGGCGAGCACGAGCGGGGTCATGCCGCCACCCTACCGACCGGTCGGTAGGGTGGCCAAATCCGGTTGTCGGCAGGCCAGCCCGCCGTTAGCGTCGCGGCATGTTCGCCACCGACCGGGTCCGCCTGCGCCCGCCCACCCCGGACGACGCGCCGGACATCTTCCGCCTGCACGGCGATCCGGAGCTGCACCTGGTCACCGACGACGAGCCGTTCCTGCCGCACCACGTCGGGCAGGTCCGGGCCCGGCTGGAGAAGCGCGCCGCCGAGCAGCCGGACGCCGGCGCTCCGGTGTCGCTGCTGGCCGAGGCCGTCGCCGACGGCACATTCCTCGGCACCGGCGTGCTGTGGGGCATCAACACCTTCAACGGGTACGCGCACCTCGGCATCACGCTGCTGCCGGACGCGCGTGGCCAGGGCTACGGCACCGAGGTGATCCGGCTGCTCTGCCGGTACGGCTTCCGCAACCGCAACCTGCGCCGCCTGGAGATCGAGACGCTGGCCGGCAACACGGCCATGCGGCGTACCGCCGAGAAGTGCGGCTTCGTCCACGAGGGCACCCAGCGCGACCGCGAGTACGACGGCGACGGCTTCACCGACCTGGTGATCTACGGCCTGCTACGGCGCGACTGGACGCCGTAGCAGGCGGTCTCGCGCTCAGCCGGTGCGGTAGAACCGCTGCGCGCCCGGGTGCAGCGGGATCGGCCGGGTCGCCGCGGCGCTCGCCCGGTTGAAGTTCGCCGCCTCCGGGTGCACCTGGATCAGCTCGCCCTGCCAGGTGAACAGCACCCGGGTCAGGTCGTACGCGAGTTGCTCCGGCATGTCCGCCGCCACCAGGATCACGTTCGCCACAGTGATCGTCGGTGTCGGCTCGGGTGTGCCGTAGACCTCCCTCGGCAGCGTCGCGGTGGTGTAGACCGCGCCGAAGCGCGCGCTCAACGGCTCGATCAGCTCGTTGAGCGGCAGCAGCCGGAACGTGCCCGGAGCGGAGGTGAGCAGGTCCTTGACACCCGGTGTGGGCAGGCCGCCGGAGAAGAACATGGCGTCCAGGCCCTTGGCCCGCATCCGCTTGACCGTCTCCGGCAGCGACAGGTTGAACCGCTGGATGTCCCGGGTCGGGTCGATGCCACCGGCGGTGAGCAGGCGCCCGGCGATGATGTCGGTACCGGACTTCGGCGAACCGGTGGAGATGCGCTTGCCGCGCAGGTCGGCGAAGCTGCGGATCTTGCCGTCGGCGCGGACGATCACGTGGGTGTAGTTGCTGTAGACCCGGGCCAGCGCCCGTACCGGCTGCGGCTGCTTGTCGAACGCGCCGCGCCCGTCGACCGCGTCCGCCGCCGTGTCGGCCAGGCTGAACGCGATCTCCATGTCCCCGCTCGCCACCCGGGTGATGTTCTCCACCGACGCGCCGGTCGGCTCCGCCCGCGCCTCGTACCCGGGCAGGTGGCGGGTGATCAGGTCGGCGTACCCGCCGCCGAGCTGGTAGTAGACGCCCGTGGTGTTGCCGGTGGCCAGGAAGATCCGGCCGCCGTGCCACGCCTCGGGGGCGGAGTCCTCGGCCGCGCAGCCGGCGGTCACCAGCACCGCCGTCATCAGCGCGGCCACCAGCCGCAGCGGCCGGCCGGTCACCGGCGGACCGCCGGTTCCAGCGCCTCCGCGACCCGCTGCACCAGCGTCGCCGTCTCGTAACCGATCTGGCCCAGGTCGCAGCCGGGCGCGGCCAGCACACCCAGCAGCGCCCGTTCGCCCACCGCCATCACCAGCATCACGCCGCCGTCCATGTCCACGATCTGCTGGCGTACCCGGCCGGCGGACATCAGCCGGGCCGCGCCCACGGTCAGGCTCGCCAGTCCGCTGATCACCGCCGAGAGCTGGTCTACCTGGTCGAGGGAGAGGTCCGGCGAGGACGCCAGCCGCAGTCCGTCCTCGGAGACGGCGAGCGCGTGTGAGACGTCCGGCACCTGCTCGGCGAAGTTCGCCAGCAGCCAGTCCAGTCCCGTGGAGGACGGTGAGGTCATGGTCTTCTCCCGTTGGGTGTGGTGTTCGGGGCACGGCGCGTGGCGCTGGCCACCCCCTCGGCGAGGGCGGACAGCCGGGCGCGTACCACTTCGGGGTCGAGCAGATCGGTCGCCGGCGGCGGCGCGACGGCGCCCGGCATCTGCTCGGGCAGGTGCCCGCCCACCGGCCGCCGGGGCAGCCCGGCGGCGGTGGTCGGCACGGGCGTCGGCGGCGTGCTCACCGGCCGGATCCGCGCCGCGCTCGGTGCCAGCAAGGCGCCACCGGGCGTGCGGACGGCGGCGACCCCGCGCACCGGGCCGACGGCTGCCGGAGCCGCGGTGACCAGGTCACGGGAGCCGGCCGCCGACCGTGCGGCGGGCCCCGCCTTGAACCAGGCTGCGGCGCGCGGTCGCCGCTCCACAACCGGCCGGGACGCCACCGACTCCACCCGGGTCAGCACCGACTCCGGTACGTCGACCTGCGCCACCGTGCCGGTGCCGGGGTTGTGCAACTGCACCCGGATGCCGTGCCGCGCGGCCAGGTGGGCCACCACGTGCAGGCCCATGCTGCCCGCCGCGGCGCTGGAGAGCGTGGCCGGCGCGGCCAGCCGCTCGTTGATCTCGGCAAGCCGGCTCTCGCTGACGCCGATGCCCTGGTCGTGTACGCGCAGCACCAGCCCGTCGACTGTGCGCCGCCCGTCGACGAGCACCCGGGCGTCAGGTGGCGAGTAGACGGTGGCGTTCTCCAGCAGCTCGGCCAGCAGGTGCACCAGGTTGCCGGCCGCCGCGCCGTGCACCGCCGCGGTCGGCACGTCGATCTCCACCCGCGGATAGTCCTCGATCTCGGAGGCCGCCGCCCGCACCACGTCGTCGAGCAGCAACGCGCCCTCGTGGCCCCGGCCGGGCTCGCCACCGGCGAGCACCAGCAGGTTCTCCCCGTTGCGCCGCAGCCGGGCGGCGAGGTGGTCGAGCGCGAACAGCCGGGCCAGCGCGTCCGGGTCGGTCTCCTCGCGCTCGAAGTCGTCGAGCAGCCGCAGCTGCCGGGTGATGAGCGTACGGATGCGGCGGGCCAGCGCCTCCGCCATCCGGGTCACGTCCAGCCGCAACTCGGCCTGCTGCCCGGCCAGCCGCAACGCCGCCCGGTTCACCGTGTCGAACGCCTCGGCGACCTGCGCCACCTCGTCCTGGCCACGCCGGATCCCGTCGGTCATCCGGGTCGCCGGACCCTCGGCGGGTGTCCGCTCGCCCGCCGCGATCGCGGTGATCCGTTCCGGCAGCTCCCGGTTCGCCATGGTCAGGGCGGCTACCCGCAGCCGGCGCAGCCGCCGGCTGGTGCGTACCGCCAGCAGCACGGCGGTGACCAGCGAGCCGAGCGCGACTGTGCTCGTCGCGCCAGCTGTCAGCACCGCACGCACCCGGGCCGCGCCGGCCAGGTCTGCCGCGTCCCGGTCCAGCCCGTCGGTCAGGTCACGGCCGAGCAGGTTGTACCGGCGGATCGCACCGCTCTGCGCCACGTACCAGGCGTCACCGTCGGTCTTCACCGTGCCCGGCGCGCCGTCGGAGTCGAGCACGGCGTCACCTATCCGGCGGGCAGTGGTCACGTCGGTGCCGTCGACCAGGCGGTACCAGGCCCTGTTCGCCGGGGCGGAGGCGATCCGCAGGAACTCGGCCTGCCGCTGCTCCCGGGCGCCCCGCAGCCGGCCCAGCCGGGCCAGTTCGCCACTTTGCAGTCCACCCCGGACGAACACCGCCCGCAGCAGGTCGCGCTCCAGCGCGGACAGATGCTCCTGGGCGGCCACCGAGGCCACCTCGCGCGCCTGGTTGGCCAGGCCGGCGTCGCGGAGCTGGCTCGGCAGCGCGTCCGCGACCGCGAGCAGCGACTCCACCAGCGACACGTATGCGGGATCGCCACGCTCACCGGCCAGGGCCAGATCCCGGGTGGGCGCGAGCTGTTCCAGACGCCCGCGCGCGTCGTCCAGCACCCCGGCCAGATCGGGGGCGGCCCGGCGCGCGTCCCCCTGGGCCGAGCGGTAGCGCTCCACGGCCGTGTCCACCCGGCGGCGCTGCGCGTCCACGAGCGGGCGGCCGGACGTGCCACCGCGCTGACGCAACGCGGCCGTCTCGGCCAGTTCGCGTTCCAGCTCGTGCACCAGCCGCACGGTCGCGGTGGCCGTGCCGGCCAGGACGCGTGCCCGGTCGGCGTCGGCGGACGCGTCGAGCGCGGCGCCGGTCTGCGCCGTCCCCAGCACGATCAGGCCGGCGGTGGCCACCAGGATCGGGGCCAGCAGTTGGACGCGGACCGAGCGGAGGCGTCCGGTGCGGTCCGCGGAGCGGTGATGCCGGCGTACGCGAGCCGGGTGGGGCAGCGGCACGGGGGTCTCCGGGTCGGGTCGGTGGGCCGGGCCCGGACGCACGTCCGGGCCCGGCCCGTTCGGGTCAGCTCGCGCCGAGGTCGCTCAGCGCCCGCTCCGCGCCACGGTGCAGCGGCACCGGGTCGGTCTTGCGTGCGTTGCCCAGCTCGATGCCCTTCGCCGCCGGGTTCGCCTGGGCCAGGGCGTCCTTGGAGTCGAAGACCGTCCGGGTGATCGCGCAGGCCACGTCGGCGTCCAGGTTGTCCCGCACCAGCAGCACGTTCGGCACCACGATGGTGGGCACGTCGGCCGGGGTCCGGTAGACGTCCTTGCCGATGGTGCCGGCCTGGTACGCCGGGTTCAGCTCGGCCATCTTCGGCAGCAGCGGGCTGATGTCGAGGAACTTCACCTTGTCACCGGACGTGGTGAACAGGTCGGTGACCCCGCCGGTCGGGACGCCGCCGGACCAGAAGAAGCCGTCGATGCTGCCGTCCTTCATGCCGTCGACGGTCTTGGTGAGGTCCAGCCGCTGCGCCTGGACGTCCTTTGCCGGGTCCAGCCCGGCGGCGGTGAGCAGCCGGTTGGCGATGACCTCGGTGCCGGACTTGGGCGAGCCGGTGGAGATCTTCTTGCCCTTCATGTCGGCCACCGACGTGATCCCCGCGTCGGCGCGGACCACCACCTGGGTGTAGTTGTCGTAGATCCGGGCCAGCGCCTTGACCGGCTGTGGCGAGCTGAAGCTCCCCTTGCCCTGCACCGCGTTGACAGCGGTGTCGAACAGGGAGAACGCCACGTCGTACTGGCCGGCGACGAGCTGTTCGACGTTCTGCACCGAGGCGCCGGTCTCGGCGGCCGTCCCGGTGAGCTTGCCGTCGGTGGCCTTGCTCAGCTCACCGGCGAGCGCGTTGCCGACCACGTAGTACACGCCGGTGGCGTTGCCGGTGGCGATGCCGACCCGGGTGTCCTTGGTGACCTTGCAGCTGACCTCGCGGGCGGCGTCGTCCTTCGCCGCGCCGTCCTGACGGCCCCCGCAGCCGGCGGCACCGGCGGCGACCAGGACGAGCGCTCCGACACCCGCCACTATCCTCGCGTCGATCCGTCCCACTCTCTCTCCTCCCCATGGTCCACGGATTTTTCGACCGACGGGTGGCCGGCGTGCCCGGCGGCGCCACGTCGGACGTACACGCCCGCGACCGCGAGCGCGGTGAGCGCCGCGCCGATCGCCATGGGCAGCGGTTCCAGCCAGAGCAGCACCAGTCCGGCGAACGCGCCGACGATCCGCTCCGGCGCGCCGGCCGGGCCCACACCGGGGAGCCAGCCACCGGCCGCGACCGCCAGCACGGCCACGCCCAGCGCCGACACCAGGCCGGCGGTCACGATCCGCCCGGCGCCGCCGATGCCGAGCAGCCCGAGACCGGTCGGCGTGACCACGAAGGCCAGCGGGATCAGGTACGCCGGCAGCGCGTACCGCAGGGTCTGCCACATGGTCGGCACCAGCCGGCCGCCGGTGACGGCGGCGGCGGCGACCGCTGCGAGCGCGGTCGGCGGCGAGACCTCGGACAGCACCGCGAAGTAGAAGACGAACATGGCCGCGGCGGGCGCGGCGACGCCCAGGTTCAGCAGCGCCGGACCGATGATCACCCAGCCGATGACGAAGGACGCGGTGACCGGCACGGCGAGGCCGAGCAGGCTCAACGCGACGGCGGCGAGCACGGCGGTCAGCGCCAGCACCACGGCCGGCTCGGAACTGACCGACTGCGCGCCGTCGATCAGCAGCGCGGCGGCCTGCGGCCCGAGGCCGGTCTTCGTGGTGGTGGCGGTGATGATGCCGGCCGCGGCACAGACGGCGCTCACCGCGAGCACCCCGCGTACGCCGTCGCGCAGCGCCGCCACCAGCCGGGCGGGCGTGAGCCGGTGCCGCCGGTCCAGGAAGGACAGCACCGCCGCGATCACTGTGGCGATGACCACCGCCCGCGTCGCCGAGGCGCCGAGCGCCAGCACCAGGATGATCACGAGAAGCGAGAGGAAGTGATAGCCGAAGCGGGCCAGCAGCCGCCAGGCCGAGCCGGTGTCGATGACCACCGGCCGGACGCCGGAGCGCCGGGCGTCGATCTCGACGGAGAGCAGGATCCCCAGGTAGTAGAGGATCGTCGGCACGGTGGCCCAGCCGAGCACCTGGAGGTAGGACACACCCAGGTACTCGGCGATGATGAACGCCGCGGCGCCGAGCGTGGGCGGCGACAGGATCGCCCCGACTCCGGCGGCGGCGAGCATGCCGCCCGCGCGTTCGGCCGGGTAGCCGGCGCGGCGCAGGATCGGCCAGGTCACCGCGCCGATGCTGACGGTGGTGGCGGCGCCGGAACCGGAGACCGTGCCGAGCAGGAAGCCCGAGGCGACGGCGGTGCGCCCGGCGGCCGTCCGGGAGCGGCGGAACGCGGCCGCGGACAGCTCCACGAAGAACCGGCCCGCGCCGGACAGGTCGAGCACCGCGCCGTAGATGGTGAACAGCACGATGTACGAGGCGGCCACGTCCAGCGGGGTGCCGTAGAAGCCGCTGTCGGAGTTGTAGAACGCGTCGACGAGCTGCCCGAAGTCGAGCCCCGCGTGCGCCACCGGCCAGCCCTGCGGCAGCAGCCCGCCGTAGTAGCCGTACCCGAGGAACAGCACGCAGACCGCCGGCAGGATCCAGCCGGTGGTGCGCCGGCACGCCTCCAGCAGCAGGAGCAGCAGCCCGGTGCCGAACGCCACGTCCAGCGGATCCAGCAGGCCCTGCCGGTCGAGGAAGGCGTCGTAGCCGCCGCCACCGGCGCCGACGGTGACCGGCAGTACCGGGTAGAGGCAGACCACGAGCGCCGCGGCGGCCAGCAGCCAGTCCACAGGCGTCGGTCCGTGCCGGTCGTCCACCTCGGTCGCCGTGCGGCGCAGCCGCACCCCCGAGGGGTACGCGAGGAAAACCATCGGCAGGATGCCGGCCAGGAAGAAGATGAGGTAGTACTTGCTGCCCTGGGCCAGCGGGAAGAACACCTGCCAGAGCGTCAGCAGCCCGACCGCGACGGTGACGCCGGTGAAGAGGAGCCCGACCGGCCCGGCGAGCACCCGTCCCGGCTTCTCCTCCTCGAACCGGGCCGCCAGTTCCCGGGCGTCCTTCGTCTGTTCCAGGCTCTGGCCGGGGGTGTGGGTGTCGCTTCCGCCGGGGCTGTGCTGCTCGTCCGTCCGGTGCTGCTCGTCCGTCCGGTGCCGCTCGTCCGTGCTGTGCTGCTCGGCCGCGGCGTGGTGTTCGGCCCGGCTGTGGTGGTGCGTCTCGCCCGGCCCGTCGTCGGCCCACTCGGGGCCGGCCACGCTCCCGTCGTCCGGAGGCAGCGGCACCACCTCGGCGTCCACGTCGGACCCCGGTCGTCCGTCGGACGGCGGCCGGGGTTTGGGGGGAGTCGCGTCGGGGGGGCGAACGGACGGCACGAGGGGGCACGATACGCGAATAGCGCGCATGGTGGGAACATTGCCGATCGTGATTGCAATGAGTGACGGAATGGGGCTTCGCTCACTCATGGGACTCATTTCTTGAAACCGTTTCGCAATGGCTGAGGGCGGTCTCTCGCAGCTCACTCACGACTGTGGGCGGGCGGTTTCTGCAACGATGCAAACGCGTTCCCCTGGAACTGCTGCCGTCACGGAACGTGGTCGATAGGTCCGGTGTCCTCTCGTGGGAGCGGCACCCGCCGTACCGGCCCGAGCCGGGCTGTCCGCCCTGGCGTCGGCCACGCCGCCGGGGCGTCGAGCGGCGGGTGAGCCGCTGGCGGGACCGCGCGCGACCACGCCCGTAGCGACTTCGCCGAGGTGGTGACATCGGTCCCGCGACGACACCGCCGCTTCGTCGAGCCGGCGGTGTCGTCATGCGCGCCCCGGTCTGCCCGCTCGCCCAACCGCGCCGCCGGCTCCGGGGAGTGGAACGTCATGGGTGTCAACGGCGGGCGGAGACACCCATGACGTTCCACTCGCCGTGACGACCGTCGAGATATTGCGCGAGTGGATATTTGTGGCGGCCGACAAGTCGCCACTGTCGCGGAAGGGGGTGGCGGGGTGCCGGTGAGGGTGCCGCGTCGCCCTTGCTGCTCTGCATCCGTCGGCGCACATGATCACGGAGCGTGTTTGTCGCGCGGGTGGCTGCAGAGCAAGGCATTGGCATGACGCGGTGGAAGCCCGAGTGGGGCGCCAACCGACGGGGTGAGCGGGGCGACGGGTGGCGGTCGAGTGGCCGGTTGCGGGCGCGGTGGTTATCGCCGCCGCCGTCAGGGCATGTCGTCCGGGACGACATGCCGATCAGGAGGTGCCATGGCCGCCCGCGACGTCCACGACGACGCCCGAGACGGGCACGACGACGCCCCCGCTTCGCACGACCAGCCCGGTGCCGGAGGCCGGCCCGCACCCCGCGACCGGGGCGACCGGCCGGCCGGGCGGGACCGGGTGGGGCCGGTGGGGCCCGACGACGGGCCGGACAGCCCGGCCGACCTGTCTGGCACGCGCTGGATGGCGACGCTCAAGCGGACCGTACGGGAGTTCCAGGACGACAGCCTGACCGACTGGGCCGCCGCGCTCACCTACTACGGCGTGCTCTCCATCTTCCCGGGCGTCCTGGTGCTGATCTCGCTGCTCGGCCTGCTCGGCGACCGGGCCACCGAGGGGGTACGGGACACCGTCGGGCAGGCGGTGCCGGAGCCGAACATCCGACGCATCATCGAGAGCGCGATCGACCAGGCCGGCCAGTCCGGCGGGCTGGCGAGCATCGCGGCGATTGTCGGTCTGGTGGCGGCGTTCTGGTCGGCCTCCGGCTACATCGCCGCGTTCATGCGCGCCTCGAACAGCATCTACGACGTGCCGGAGGGGCGGCCGATCTGGAAGACGTTGCCGGTACGCCTCGGCGTGACCGCGGTGATCGGGGTGATGCTGCTCGTCAGCGCCGTGATCGTGGTGTTCACCGGCGGCCTGGCCGAGCAGGCGGGAAACGCGATCGGGCTCGGCGAGACCGCCGTGACGGCGTGGAACATCGCCAAGTGGCCGGTGCTGCTGCTGATCGTGAGCCTGATGTTCGCGATCCTCTACTGGGCTTCGCCGAACGCCCGGCACGGTGGCTTCCGCTGGGTGAGTCCGGGTGGCGTGCTCGCGGTGGTGCTCTGGCTGGTGGTCTCCGGCCTGTTCGCGCTCTACGTCAGCAACTTCGGCTCGTACAACAAGACGTACGGCGCGGTGGCCGGCGTGATCATCTTCCTGGTGTGGCTGTGGTTGAGCAACGTCGCCATCCTGCTCGGCGCGGAGTTCGACGCCGAGTTGGAGCGCAGCCGCGCCATCGCGGCCGGGCACCCGGCCGACGAGGAGCCCTACGTGGAGCTGCGTGACGACCGCAAGCTGCGCAAGAAGGACCGGAAGAACTCCCGTTGACCCGAAAACCGCAGCACCCCGCCCGGAAGGAATACGGGCGGGGTGCTGCTTTTCATGATCCACGCCATGCTTTTGTTCGCATGGACAAAAGTTTGCATCGTGCGTGCCGAAGCTATGGACATGCGACCCGGAAGGCTCCTACTGTGTCGGGCACGACACACATCGTCATCGTCGATGTGGCGGACTCCGATGCGGAGGTGACTGCCGGTGCGGACGGTCGACCCCCTGCACGTACGGCTGCTGCGGCTGCTCCGGGACGAGGGCCCGGTGTCCCGCGCCGAACTCGGCGACCGGCTCCAGATGCCCCGCCCGCGACTGGTCGCCGAGCTGGAACGGCTCGTCTCCCTCCGGTACGTGGCCGAGGCCGGACTGGCCGCCTCGCGGGGCGGGCGACGATCCACGCTCGTCGAGCTGAGCCCGCACCTGCGCTTCGCCGCCGTCGACCTGGGTGCCAGCTCGATCGACGTGGAGGTGGTGAACGGCCGGCTGGAGGCGGTGGCCGCCTACACCGAGGCCGCTGACATCCGCTCCGGCCCGAAGGTGACGCTCCAGCGGGTGAACGAGCTGCTGCACAAGGCCAGGGTGGAGGGCGCGTACGAGCGGCTCGACGCGGTCGGCATCGGCGTACCCGGGCCGGTGAGCTTCCGCGACGGCGTGCCGGTCTCCCCGCCGATCATGCCGGGCTGGGACCGGTTCCCGGTCCGCGAGTTGCTCACCCGCGAGCACGGCTGCCCGGCGGTGGTCGACAACGACGTCAACATCATGGCGATCGGGGAGCGGCACGGCGGCGTGGCCCACTCCGTCGACGACTTCCTGTTCATCAAGATCGGTACCGGCATCGGCTGCGGCATCTACCTGCACGGCGAGGTCTACCGGGGCACCGACGGCTGCGCCGGGGACATCGGTCACATCCAGGTCGACCCGAACGGTCCGATGTGCTCCTGCGGCAACCTCGGCTGCCTGGAGGCGGTGTTCAGCGGCGCCGCGCTGGCCCGGGAGGCGGCGGTCGCGGCCCGCGCCGAGACGTCCCCGGTGCTGGCCGAGCGGCTGTCCGCCCGGGGTGGGGTGACCGCGCTGGACGTGGCGCAGGGGGCGGTCGAGGGGGACGTCACCTGCATCCGGCTGATCCGCGACGGCGGCCGGCGGGTCGGCGGGGTGCTGGCCGGGCTGGTGAGCTTCACCAACCCGTCGATGATCGTCATCGGCGGCGGGCTCGCCCAACTCGGCCACATCCTGCTCGCCGAGATTCGCAGCGTGGTCTACCGCCGGTCGCTGCCGCTGGCCACCGGCAACCTGCCCGTCGTCCTGTCCGAGCTGGGCCCGCGCGCCGGCGTCGCCGGCGCGGCCGTGCTCGCCAGCGACCTCGCGTTCGGCGAAGCAGCGTGAGCGCGAGGAGTG
>NZ_JBEZGA010000002.1:124590-126303 GCF_040649715.1 Micromonospora sp. NPDC048887
GTGAGCCGGTGTTGCGAGCCCCGCAGTCGCGAACGGGGGCGGGCTCGGTGAGCGCGAGGAGTGAGCCGGTGTTGCGAGCCCCGCAGTCGCGAACGGGGGCGGGCTCGGTGAGCGCGAGGAGTGAGCCGGTGTTGCGAGCCCCGCAGTCGCGAACGAAGGGCGAAGCAGCGTGAGCGCGAGGAAGGCGGGCGCGGGCGCCGTCGCGGGCGAGGTGGTGCTGCGCCTCACCGACGTGGTCAAGACGTTCCCGGGGGTACGCGCGCTCGACGGCGTGCGACTGGAGGTGCGGGCGGGCGAGGTGCACTGCCTGCTGGGGCAGAACGGTGCCGGTAAGTCCACACTGATCAAGGTGCTGGCCGGGGTGCACCGGCCGGACTCGGGCGAGGTGCTCTGGCGGGGCGAGCCGGCCTCGTTCGCCGATCCACAGGCCGCCATGCGCGCCGGCATCGCCACCATCTACCAGGAACTCGATCTGGTCGACGACCTGTCGGTGGCGGAGAACGCGTTCCTCGGTCACGAGCCGCGCCGGTTCGGGTTCGTCCGGCGGGGGCACACGGCCCGGCATACCCGGCAGATCCTGGCCCGCCTCGGCCACCCGGAGATCCCGCCGGGACGGCTGGTGCGGCACCTGCCCGGCGCCGGCAAGCAGATCGTCAGCATGGCCCGGGCGCTGTCCCACGAGGCCCGGCTGATCATCATGGACGAGCCGAGCGCCGTGCTGGCCCACGACGAGGTGGCGAACCTGTTCCGGATCATCCGCGAACTCACCGCGCAGGGCATCGCGGTCGTCTACATCTCGCACCGGCTGGAGGAGATCCGCGAGATCGGCGACCGGGTCACCGTACTCAAGGACGGCCGGACCACGGCGGCGAGCCTGCCGGCCCGCGAGACACCGACCCGCGACCTGGTCGCCCGGATGACCGGGCGGACCATCGAGTACGTCTTCCCGAAGCGCCCGCCCGGCCACGGGGGCGGCGCGGAGCTGTTGCGGGTGGACGGGCTGACCCGGCCCGGCGAGTTCGCCGACGTCTCGCTCCGGGTCCGGGCGGGAGAGATCGTCGGCATCGCCGGGCTGGTCGGTTCGGGCCGCTCGGAGTTGCTGGAGACCATCTTCGGCGCGCGCCGGGCGCACGCCGGGACGGTCCGGGTCGACGGCCGGGTGCTGCGTCCCGGCAGTGTGGGCGCGGCGGTACGGGCCGGGATGGGCATGGCGCCGGAGGAGCGCAAGAGCCAGGCGCTGCTGCTGGGCGAGCCGGTCTACCGCAACGTCACGCTCGCCACGTTCGGCAGGTACGCCCGCCTCGGCTTCACGGACGCCGCCCGGGAGCGCGCCGAGGCGGACCGCGTCGCCGCGTCGCTGGAGCTGCGGCCCCGGGACGTACGCCGGCCGGTGCGCACGCTGTCCGGCGGCAACCAGCAGAAGGTCGTGGTCGGGCGGTGGCTGCTCGGCGGCACCCGGCTGCTGCTGCTCGACGAGCCGACCCGGGGCGTGGACGTGGGCGCCCGCGCCGAGCTGTACCAGGTGATCCGCGATCTGGCCGCCCGTGGTGTGGGGGTGCTGCTGGTCTCCAGCGAGGTCCCCGAGGTGCTGGGCCTGGCCGACCGGGTGCTGGTGATGCGGGAGGGCCGGGTGGTCCGTGAGGCCCCGGCCGGCGAACTGGACGAGAACACAGTGCTCGACCTCGTCATGGCGGGGTCCCTCATGGAAGGCGC